>NZ_CAUTOU010000087.1:0-7629 GCF_963539965.1 uncultured Propionibacterium sp. | reverse complement strand
GTGGGCTGCCCGCCGGGGTCCTGCTCGCGCGGGCTCACCGCTCGGCCCCCGCATCGCCGGTCGCTCCGCCGTTGCCATCTCGTGGGGCGTCCGCGTCGAACCGCCCGGGGCCGTCGCCCGGGTCCACGACGCCCTCCCCGGAGAGCACCGAGACGCGGGTGGGCGCCGACGCGCCGGCGGGCGCGGGTCCGGCGCGCATCGACACGGTCAGGCGGCGGCCCTCCAGCTGGGACGGGATGTCCGCGTCGACGGCTGCCGTGACGAGCACCTGCTCGGCGTCCGCGACGGCCTCGGCGAGACGGTCGCGGCGGGTGGCGTCCAGCTCGGCGAAGACGTCATCGAGAACCAGGACCGGTTCGATGCCCTCGGCACGCAGCAGCCCGAGACTGCCCAGGCGCAGGGCCAGCGCCAGCGACCAGCTCTCGCCGTGGCTGGCATAGCCCTTGGCGGGCAGCGGGCCGATGTGCAGATCGATGTCGTCGCGGTGCGGACCCACCAACGAGACGCCGCGGACGTACTCCTGTCGGCGCCGGGAGGCCATGTGCTCCAGCAGCAGCCCGTTCAGCGCGGCCGGGTCGGGAGCGGCCAGCTCGGCCAGGCCGGGCAGGGACGACTTGTAGGAGGCCCTCACCGCATCGTCGACGGGGGCGATCGCCGAGTAGGCGGCGCGGACGGGGCCCGCCGTGTCGGCGAGCGTGGCCAGACGGGCGGCCAGCAGCTCGGCGCCCAGACCGGCGAGCCGCTCGTCCCAGACGTCGAGAGTGGCGGCCGAGCCCTCGTCCAGCCGACCGCCGCGCCCGGCGACCTGCTTGAGCAGGGCGTTGCGCTGGCGCAGGGCGCGCTCGTAGTCGGCCTTGACGGCGGCCAGGCGCGGCCAGCGGGTGATGATCAGGGCGTCGATGAAGCCGCGGCGGTCGGACGGCTCGCCCTTGACGATCGCCAGGTCCTCGGGGCTGAAGACGACGGTGCGCAGCGCGCCGACCAGATCGCGCACGCGCCGTTGCGGGACACGGTTGACGCGGGTCCGGTTGGCGCGTCCGGCGTTCAGCTCGATCTCGAGCAGCAGCCGGCGGGGATCGTCCACGCCGGCCACGACGACGGCGCGGATGATCGCCCGGTCGGCGCCGGCGCGCAGCAGCGGGGCGTCGGAGGAGACGCGGTGCGAGCTCAGCGTCGAGAGGTACTCGACGGCCTCGACGAGGTTCGTCTTGCCGTGGCCGTTCGGCCCGACGAGGACGCTGGCGCCCGGGCCGAGCGCCAGCGAGGCGGCCCGGTAGCTGCGGAAATCAACCAGCTCCAGATGGTCGACGAACACGATCGGTCGATCAGCCGGGCAGCCTCATGAGCATGATGACGTGCCTGTAGTCGACATCGGGCTCGCCGTCGAGCTCGGCCAGGCCCTGCACCAGGCAGGGCTTGCCGGGGGCCGTGAAGGAGAACTGGACGAAGGGGGTGTCGAGTGCGCCGAGGGCGTCGGACAGGTAGTGCGGGTTGAAACCGACGGCGGCGATCTCGACGTCGCCGCCGTCACGGGTGATGGCGGCCTCGACGGCCTCGGTGGCCTGGGCCTGGTCGCCGGTTGCCGCGTCGAGCGCGATGCTGTCCTCGTCGATCGCCATGCGCAGCGAGCTGTTGCGCTCGGCGACGAGCGAGACGCGCTTGACCGAGTCGATGAGCTCGGCGGTGTTGCAGCGCACGGTGACATTGCCCCTGATCTCCATGAGATGGCGCACCTTGGGGAATTCGCCGTCGAGCAGGCGGGTGGTGAGCTGCCGGGTGCCGTTGAGGCCGTCGCCCTCGAAGCCGATGAGGCCCTCGTTGGCGGTGTCGCCGGCCAGGGCCAGCTGGACGGCCTCGCCGCTGCTCATCGAGCGAGCAGCCTCGCTCAGCACGCGGGCCGGGACGAGCGCGGCGCCCTCGGCCCGAGCGGTGCTGGGATTCCAGGCGAGCTCCTTGAGGGCCATGCGGTAACGGTCGGTGGCCAGCAGGGAGAGGCGGTCGTCGTCGATCTCCATGCGCACACCGGTGAAGACGGGCAGCAGCTCGTCGCGCCCGGCGGCGATGACGACCTGGTTGACCGACCTGGCGAAGTCCTCGGAGACGACCGAGCCGGTGGACGCCGGCATCTCGGGCAGGTTCGGGTAGTCCTCGACGGGCAGCAGCTGCAGCGTGAAACGGGCCGAACCGCACACGAGCTCGACGGCGGAGGTGCCGGCAGTGAGTCTGATGGGGCGGTCGGGCAGCGACTTGGCGATGTCGGCCAGCAGCCTGCCCGAGACGAGCGCCTCGCCCGGTTCGTCGACCTGGGCGCTGATGGTGATCTTGGCGCTGGTCTCGTAGTCGAAGCTCGACATGACGACCTGGTCGCCCTGTGCGCGCATGAGCAGACCGGCGAGGATCGGGACGCTGGGACGACTGGGCAGGCTGCGGGCCACCCAGGCGACCGCTTCAGCCATGACACCGCGATCAACTGTGATCTTCACTGTGCTCCTCGTCCTCCGGCAACTGGTTCGGTGGGCCGCCCGCGCATGCGCGGGCGGCAACGGTGCTTGCATCATATCGACTGGGTGCGGCCCGTGCAGCGCGCGCCCGGACGCCCCGCCGGCACCGTCCGGGAAGGCCATCCACAACCGCGCCCGATTGTGCACAGGACCTGTGGACAACCTGTCCGGGGGCTCAGCGCAGTTCGTCCTCGTCGGCCCGGTGCGACCACTGGGCGAAGGTCTCGCCGTCGGCCCTGCCGGCCAGGTAACGGCGCACGACGCGCTCGACGTAGTCGGCGGTCTGGTCGGCGGTGATCCTCAGACCGCGCACCGTGCGGCCGAAGCCCGCCTTCTCCCGGCCCATCGTGGCCAGCCCGCCGCCCAGGTGCACCTGGTAGGCGAACTCCTCGCCGTCGGCGGTCCTGGCCAACTGGCCCTTCAGGCCGATGTCGGCCAGTTGGATGCGCACGCAGGAGTTGGGGCAGCCGTTGATGGCCAGACTGATCGGCGTGTCGAGCCCGGCATCCTCGAATCGGCGGTCCAGTTCGGCCATGAGCGCCGTGGCGGCGGCCTTCGTCTCGACGAAGGCGAACTTGCAGTACTCGATGCCGATGCAGGCCATCGTCGCCCGGCGGAAGGGGCCGGGCCGGGCGGTCAGACCGAGCGGTTCGACCTCGGCCAGGAAGCCCTCGACCCGGTCGGGATCGACGTCCAGGACGACGAGCTTCTGAAGCGGGGTCACACGCGCACGGGCGCCGCCGACCGCGTCGATGGCGTCGGCCAGACCGAGCAGGACGTCGCCGGACAGGCGCCCGACCCGGGGGGCGAGGCCCACGTACTTGCGGCCGTCCTTCTGATCGTGCACGCCGATGTGATCGGGACTCCCCACGGAACGGGCGGGGGCCGGACCGTCGGCCAGCCGGTATCCGAGGTACTCGTCCTCCAGTACCTGACGGAACTTCCCGACGCCCCAGTCGGCGAGCAGGAACTTGAGGCGGGCGCGATTGCGCAGTCGGCGGTACCCGTAGTCGCGGAACAGGCGGATCATCGCATACCAGACGCCGGGGCCCTGCTCCGCCGTGCAGAAGGCGCCGAGGCGCTCGCCCAGGCGCGGCGAGGTCGACAGGCCGCCGGCGACCCACAGGTCGTAGCCCGGCCCCAGATCCGGGTGGCGCACACCGACGAAGGAGATGTCGTTGATCTCGTGGGCGATGTCCAGGCTGGGATGGCCGGTGGCGGCGGTCTTGAACTTGCGGGGCAGGTTCGCGACCTCGGGCTCGCCCAGGTAGCGCCGGCCGATCTCGGCGAGCATCGGCGTCGGGTCGATGATCTCGTCGGCGTCCACGCCGGCCACGGGCGAGAGCAGGAAACCGCGGGGGGTGTCGCCGCAGGCCTCGACGGTTTGCAGGCCGACCGCCTCCAGGCGCCGCCAGATCTCGGGGACGGACTCGATCTCGACCCAGTGGAACTGCAGGTTCTGACGATCGGTCAGGTCGGCGGTGCCGCGGGCGAACTGGCGGGAGATGCCGCCCAGGACGCGCAGCTGCTCGCCGGTCAGGGCGCTGCCGTCCAGGCGCACGCGCATCATGAAGTGGCGCCCGCTCAACTCGTCCGGACCGAGCGTGCCGGTGCGGTGGCCGTCGATGCCCCCGGCGCGCTGCGTGTACAGGCCCCACCACCGCATGCGCCCGTGCAGGTCGTCGGACGGGATCGAGTCGAAGCCCCGCTTGGAGTAGATCGTCTCGATCCGCTCGCGCACCGCCAGCGGGCCGGCGCCGGCCTGTTTGAACTCCTCGTTCGGGTTGAGCGGAGCGCGCCCGTCGATGGCCCACTGCCCGTTGCTGCGCCTGGGCCTGGTCGAGGTCCTGGCGGTGGATGTGGTTGCCATGATTCCTGATTCCTTCCTCCTCACGGCGCGCCCGGGCGCGCCGTGATGGCCGCGGGCATGGTTGGGCCCGGCTGGCTGCGGGTGAGATCGGTCCGACGGAATCGATGGGCGGGTGCAGCCCCGTTCACAGCGGATGCACGCACGGGGCCGACCAGCCGATGACCACCGTCGGTTCAGAACCGGAGGTCACGGGCCCTCGGGGAACTCGGCCGGTCAGCGACACAGGGCGCCGGCGAGGATGCACAGGTCGATGTGCCTGCGTTGCACCAGGTCTTCGCTGCGGGACATGTCCTCGACATTAGGGAGTACGACTGCCCGTGTCATCCGCGTCCAGCACGTGGACCGGGTGTCGCGATCATCGTCCGGGCTCGTCGCCGAGCTCCTTGTGCCGAGAGGGGACGAGGAGTTCCCCGGCGGGGGCGTCCATGGCCCGGTCATTCACTGGCGATGGCCTCGAGCATGTTGAGTCTCGCGGCCTTCTGCGAGGGCCACAGGGCCGCCCCGACGCCGACGACGACGGCCGCGACGAGGTAGACGCCGATCGCCGGCCATGAGACGGCCAGCACCGTCAGGCCCTGGTCGATGAGCACGTGCTGCAGGGCGATGCCGAAGCCGACGCCCATGGCGACGCCGAGCACGGCGCCGAGCAGGGCGATGGTGATCGACTCCAGAGTGATCATCGTGCGGATCTGCCGGCGCTTCATGCCGACCGCGCGCAGCAGGCCGATCTCACGGGTGCGTTCGATGATCGACAGGGCCAGGGTGTTGACGATGCCCAGGACGGCGATGACGATGGCCAGTGCCAGTAGGGCGTGGACGACCGTGACGACCTGGTCGATCGCCGCGGTGCGCTCCGCGGCGTAGTCCTCCATGGACTGCACGACGACGAGCGGGTCGGCGCCGGTGACGGACTCGATCCGGACGCGCAGCTCATCGGTCGGGACGCCTTCGGCCGCGTCGACGGTGGCGAATGCGTCCGCGTCGCCGCCGGTGAACTGCTCCACGGTGGTCAGATTCGTCACGATGCTCGTACTGGTGACGCCGTCGGCGACGGTGAAGGTGCCGGTGATCCGCAGTGTGATCGGCAGCGGCGCCGAGGCATCGAGCACGGTGACCGTGTCGCCGACCGACAGATTGTTGGCCTCGGCGTAGTCCGCCAGGACGATCGCCGTGTTGGCCTCGTCGCTCATCCGCCCGGAGGCCATCTCCTCAGAGACGATCCGGTTGAAGTCCTGGGCCGCGAAGGCCTCCAGGTACAGCGGCTGCCGGCCGGTGGTCATGGCGACCACCTGGCGTTCGGCGTGCACGGCGGCGACGCCGTCGAGCGCGGCGATCCGGTCGGTCATGCCGTTCGGCAGCGGGTTTCGATTGACCGGCTGGACGATGAAGTCGCCGCGCAGATCGTCTTGCACGCTCCGGCGGATCGACGCCGAGGCCGAGGAGCTCAGGATCGACAGCATCGTGACGAGCACCAGGCCGATCATGAGGGCCGAGGCGGTGGCCGCGGTGCGGCGCGGCTGGCGGATCGAGTTGAGCCCGGCCAGTTTGCCGGGCTCGCGGAACAGCAGGCGCCACAGGAACCCGAGCACCCGGATGAGGGGCCTGCCGATGACCGGGCTGCACAGGGCGGCGCCGACGAGGACGGCGAAGGCGCCCGCGCCGAGGGCCCACAGATGCCTGTCGAAGTCGCCGAGCGAACCGGTCACGACGCCGGCTGCGCCGGTGGTGATGCAGACGGCGCCGGCGATGGTGCGCCCACCGAGGCCCTCGGCGCCGGTGGAGAACTCGCCGTTCATGGCGGCCACGGGCGGTGTCCTGGCGGCCCTCCGGGCCGGACCCCAGGCCGAGACGACGGTGACCAGGACGGCGACGACGAGCGAGCCGATGACGTTGGCCGGGCCGGGCGTCGGCACGGGGCTGCCGAGGTCCATGCCCAGAGCGGCCACGATCCTGCTGATGCCCCAGGCGAGAACGGCGCCCAGGGCGATGCCGACGGCACCGCCGAACAGGCCGGTGATGACCGCCTCGAGCACTACCGAGTTGCGCACCTGACGGCGGGAGGCCCCCAGCGCGCGGTGGAGGGCGAGCTCTCGGCTGCGTTGGGCGACGAGGATCGAAAAGGTGTTGACGATGATGAAGCCCGCCACGACGAGGGCGATCGCGGCGAAGACGCCGAGGAAGACGTTGACGAAGCTCATCGCCCGGTCGACGGTGTCGGAGATCCGGTCGGCGGCCTCCTCGCCGGTGGTGGCCCGCAGGCCGTCGGGCAGGACGCTGTTGATGGCGTCGTTCACGGTGCCGACGTCGTAGCCCTCCTCGACGGTGACGCCGATCGTGCTGTAGCCGTCCGTACCGCCGAGCAGCAGCCGGGAGGCGGTGGCGTCGTCGAAGAAGAGGTAGCTGGCGCCGGCCGTGGCGCCGTGGGCGTAGCCGGCGGTCCCGACGACCGTCATGCGTACGCGGGAGCCGTCGGCGACGAGGACGGTGGCCCGGTCGCCGATCGAGTAGCCGGAGTCGGCGAGTGTGCCGGGATCGACCGCCATTTCGTCGTCGGACTCCGGTGGTCGCCCCTCGTCGACCTGGAGGCCGGTCCTGTGCCCCATGGCCGGCTCCGTGCAGTAGTTCATCGCCACGCTGTCGGTGGAGTCGCCCGCGATCCTGCCGCCGGTGTCTAGCAGGTAGACCCGACTCGAGGCCCTGATGATGCCCGAGGCGCTCTCGACGCCCTCGACCCCCCTGACCGTCTCGAGTTCGCCGGACGGCACGGTGTCCGAGCCGGGACCCGCGGCGGTGCTCTCGACGGGGTTGCCGTCGGACTTCACGCCGACCGAGATGTCGGTGAGTGTGCCCTGGCTGATCGCGTCGAAGCTGTCGGACAGCATCGACGTGTAGGTGAGCGCCCCGGACATGAACGCGACGCCGAGCACGACCGACAGGGTGGACAGCACGAGCCTCAGCTTGTGACCCATGAGGGATCTCCAGGCGACCCTCCACATGTCAGGCGCGCCTCGTCGGGCGGTACCTGGCCGGCCTGTCCTCCACCAGCACGCGGCGGGCCGCCCTGGCGCCGTCCGGGTCGGGCTCGCCGGCGACGACGGGGATCGACGCCGTGCGCGCCGGGGCCGGCTCGTCGTACTTGGACTCGTCGGTCCCGGGTCCGGGCCCGTCCGCCCGCGCCGTCGCGGCCTGCGCGGGCGGCACCGGCGGAGCGGGGTACGACGGCAGGAACGTGATACGCAGCGGCGCGGGGATGACGGG
>NZ_CAUTOU010000086.1:0-7831 GCF_963539965.1 uncultured Propionibacterium sp. | reverse complement strand
CATTCCACCACCGGGCGGTCGATGCCCTCGTAGCGCCCGCAGGCGAAGCCCCCCGCGCAATGGGGGGCGAGTCCCGCGGGGGTGGCCTGCCTTACGGGCAGGCCCGACGGGGTGGTGAAGACCAGGACGGGCCCCTCATCGCGCGGCCCGTGGTCGTCCAGCAGGGCGTCCAGGGCCTCGCCCCAGGGTTCGGGCTTCATGACCATGCCCGCTCCCCCGCCGTACGGGGTGTCGTCAACGGTGCGATGGCGATCGTGGGTGAAGTCGCGCAGATCGTGGACGCGCAGGTCGAGCAGCCCCTTCTCGATGGCCCGCCCGATGAGGCTCAGGCGAAGAGGTTCGAAGTACCCGGGGAAGATCGTGATGGCGTCGATGCGCATGGCAGGCTGCTCGGCCGCCGCGAGAGCAGTGCTCACCGGCGGCCCCCGGCCTCGCCGGCGTCGTCATCGACCAGCCCCGGCACGGCGGCCAAACGGACGCGCCCCGTCTCCAGATCGATGTCGGGCACGAGCCGGGCGACGAAAGGCACCAGGCGTTCGCCGCCCGCGGTGCGCACGGTCAGCAGATCCTGCGCCGGCAGGTGCAGCACGTCGGCGATCTCGCCGATGCGCCGGCCCGCCGCGTCCAGGACGTCCAGGCCCACGAGCTGGCGGTCGTAGTACTCGTCCTCACCGGCGGGACGTTCATCGGCGGGCACGTCGGCGATGAGTTCGGCGCCGCGCAACCCCTCGGCACCGGTGCGGTCGGTCACCTCGTCGAAGGCGACGGCGAAGCGGTCACAGACCCACCGGGCGGCCCTGACGGTGAGCCGACGCCCGTCGGACCGCACCCGACAGATCGAGCCCGGTGCCAGCCGGCGCTCGGGCTCGTCGGTGTGGAGCCGCACGGTGACCTCGCCGTGCACTCCACGGGGCTTGCCCGCGATGGCGACGGTGACCTCCACGGTCGGCGCAGGATCGCTCATCAGTGGCGACGAAACCCGCGGCGATCGACGTCGACGAAATCGATGCGCACCTGCTCATGGCCGGACAGGGCCGACACGACGGTGCGCAGAGCCGTCGCGGTACGCCCCTGACGACCGATCACCTTGCCGATGTCCTCGGGGTGAACGCGCACCTCGAGCATGCGGCCACGACGAAGATCCTTGCCGCGGATGCGCACGTCATCGGGATGCGCAACGATGCCCCGAACCAGGTGCTCCAGCGCGTCGGCCAGCACGGTCAGGCCTCGGCCTCGGCGGCCCCATCAGCGGCCTCGGTGGAGTCCCCAGCCCTCCTGACCGTGACGGCGCTGGCGACGGGCTCGCCATCGGCCTCGGCAAGGGCGGCGTTGAACAGCTCCAGCCGGTCGGCCCTCGGGACCTTCACGTCTACGCCCGACGGGATCGAGGAGTCGCCGGTGAACCTCTGCCAGTCGCCGGTGCGCTTGAGCAGAGCGATGACGGCCTCGGTGGGCTGAGCGCCCACGGACAGCCAGTACTGGGCGCGCTCCGAGTCGATGACGATGACCGAGGGGTCGTCCTTCGGATGGTACTGGCCGATCTCCTCGATGGAGCGACCGTCGCGCTTCTTACGCGAGTCCACGACGACGACGCGGTAATGCGGTTCGCGGATCTTGCCGAGCTTCTTCAGACGAATCTTGGTGGCCACGGTGTGTGGTTCTCTCCTGTATGAATACCCAGGGCTGCACCTGGGGCAGATGGATGGGCGCGCCCCGTACGCGTGGGGACACGACGACGCCGCCCGGCGGGGTCAGCGAGGCGGCATGAGAGGGCGCCACGACGCAGACGCGCCCTCCATTGTGCCAGACGCAGGGACCATCGCGAAACTCATGCGCGGCCCCGCCTCGGCAGCGGGAAAGGTCACATGCGCGACTGGGCGGCGATCATCTGGGCCTGCTGCACCTGCTGTGCCCAGATGTGGACCTGCGCCTGGCTGGTGACCGGCACCACGAGGCAGTAGGCGCCCTCGCCGCCCGTCACCACCACGGTGATCTGCCCGGTGGTGTTCTCCTCCTGGATGATGAGGAGCAGCAGCGAGAGCAGGAAGAACCAGGCCAGGACGATGGCCAGGACGATCGCCCACGTCGGCGTGCTCTTGGTGGTCCGGGACATGTCCTGGAAGAAGAACTGGGCCCGCGACAACGGGATCGTGCCGTTGGGCGTGATCACCGTGTTGCCGCGGATGCGTATCGGGCCCAGATCGTAGTAAGGGCCGGGCGCGGCCGGGGCGGGAACGGCCGGCAGCCCCTGGTCGTAGCCGAAGGCCCGGGCGCCGTAACCCTGGAAGGCCTGGAACTCGTCCGAGGAGGCCTGCCGGGGCTGCCAGTAGTTGTCCTGCGGGGCCGACGGGACGCCAGACCGGACCGGGGCCGCGGGGTCCCGGTAGTTGCCCGCATGCGGGAAGGGCTGGGCCGTCCGAGGCCGTCCGGCCGGCGCTGCATGGGGATCGGCGCCGGCGGGGTTCTGACTGGGAGCCGCGGCCGCACCGGGTGCGCCGTCCCCGCCCGCCACCGGCCGGGTCTCCTGCGGGGACGCGTCCTGCCGACCGGGGGAGAAGGCTGATTCCTCGGCTGGGATGGGATCGACGAATTCGGGACGCTCGGTCATGGACCGATTCTCCCACGAGTGCCCGGTCACCCGACAGGCTCCGGATCATGGACGCCCGCCCGGTGCCGGTGGGGCACCCCGCGCAGCACGATCAGCTCGGGACTGGCGCAGATGCTCACGTCGCCGCGCGGGTCGGCGCCGAGGACGACCAGATCGGCGCTCGCCCCGTACTGGATGCCGGAGCGGCCGAGCCACGAGCGGGCGCGCCAGCTGGCCGCGCCGAGCGCGAACTCGGCCCCTCCGATGGTGGACAGTGCCGAGATCTCATCGCTGATGCGCCCGTGCTCGATGGTGCCGCCGGCATCGGTGCCCGCGTAGATCGGCACCCCGGCCTCGTAGGCGGAGGCGAGGACCTGCCTGTAACGGGCGCCGAGCGCTCGCATGTGGGCGGCGTAGACGGGGTACTTGGCCTGGCCGGCGTCCGCGATGCGCCCGAAGGTGGCCAGGTTGATCATGGTGGGCACCAGGGCGACCCGCCGGGCGGCCATCGTGTCGATGACGGCCCCGCTCATGCCGGTGCCGTGCTCGATGCCGTCGATACCGGCGTCGACGAGCTGGACGACGGACTCCTCGGCGAAGCAGTGGGCGGTGACGCGGGCGCCGAGCCGGTGGGCTCGTGCGATGGCGGCGGCGGCCTCCTCCGAGTCCCACAGGGGCGCGAGATCGCCGATGGACCGGTCGATCCAGTCGCCGACGATCTTCACCCAGCCGTCCCCGGCGCGGGCTTGGCGCTCGACCTCGTCGACGAGTTCACCGGGCTCGATCTCGGCGGCGTAGCCGGCGATGTAGCGCCTGGGGCGGGCGATGTGGCGACCGGCCCGGACGATGCGCGGCAGCTCCGGGTCGCGGTCGAACTCGTGGGTGTCGATCGGCGACCCGGCGTCGCGGATGAGCAGGGCTCCCCCGTCGCGGTCGGTGACGGCCTGCTCGCGGGCGGTACCCATGTCGACGGCGCCGCCGCGGCCCAGGCCGATGTGGCTGTGGGCGTCGACGAAGCCGGGCATGATCCAGCCTCCGTCGCAGATGGTCGTGGCCCCGGCGACGGGGCCGGGAACGAACACGCCGTCGACGACCCACAGCTCGACCGGCTCGTCGGCGGGCAGCAGCGTTCCGACGAGCCGCCAGGGCCCGTTGGCCCCCGCAGACGCATCGCGGCCGTGGCGCTCGCCCATCGAGTGGCTCACTCGTCGAACATGCCGCGCAGGCTGTCGGGCAGCTCGAAGCCCCCAGCCGCGGTCCCGGGCGGCTGGGGGCCTGCGGCGGCGAGGGGGTTCTGCACCCCCCCGGCCAGTTGTGTGGGCACCTGCCGGCCGGCCCCTTTCCTCTTGTTCCCGGTCTTCTTGCCCTTCTTCTTGGCGGAGCGGTCCATGGCCAGCGCCGAGCGCTCGGCCTTGGGCGGGCGCGGCTTCCTCGAGCCGCCGTTCATGCCCATCATCGGGCCCATGGACTGCATCATCTTGCGGGCGTCGATGAAGCGGCTGACCAGGGAGTTGACGTCGTGCACCGAGACACCGGCGCCCCGGGCGATGCGGGCGCGGCGCGAGCCGTTGAGGATGCCCACATCAGCGCGTTCGGCGGGGGTCATCGACAGGATGATGGCCTCGAGCCGATCGACCTCGCGCTCGTCGAGGTTGTCGAGGGCCGCCTTCATCTGGCCGCCCATGCCCGGGAGCATGCCGAAGATCTTGGTGAGCGGGCCCATCGTGCGCAGCTGCTTGAGCTGGCTGAGGAAGTCCTGCAGGCCGAACTCGCCGTTGCCGGCGAGGAGCTTCTCGGCGTCGGCGCGCGCCTGTTCCTCGTCGAAGGCCTTCTCGGCCTGCTCGATGAGGGTGAGCATGTCGCCCATGCCGAGAATGCGGCTGGCCATGCGGTCGGGGTGGAAGAGGTCGAAGTCGGCCAGCCGCTCGCCGTTGGAGGCGAACATGATCGGCTTGCCGAGCACGCGCGCGATGGACAGGGCCGCGCCGCCCCGGGCGTCGCCGTCGAGCTTGGACAGGACGACGCCGTCGATGCCGACGCCCTCCTCGAAGGCGCGGGCCGTATTGACGGCGTCCTGGCCGATCATGGCATCGACGACGAACAGGGTCTCATCGGGGCCGACGGCCGCCTTGATGTCGCGGGCCTGGGCCATCATCTCCTCGTCGACGCCCAGACGCCCGGCGGTGTCGACGATGACGACGTCGTAGAGCCCGTGACGGGCCTCGTCGATGGAGTCGCGGGCCACCTGCACCGGGTCGCCCACGCCGTTGCCGGGCTGCGGGGCGTAGACCCGGACGCCTGCGCGCTCGCCGACGACCTGCAGCTGCTGGACGGCGTTCGGGCGCTGGAGGTCGGCGGCCACCAGGACCGGCGAGCGGCCCTGCTCGGACAGCCAGCGGCCGAGCTTGCCGGCCAGGGTCGTCTTGCCGGCGCCCTGCAGGCCGGCGAGCATGATGACCGTCGGATCGGGCGACTTGGCGAAACGGATCGGCCGCTCCCGCCCGCCGAGGATCGAGATGAGCTCCTCGTTGACGATCTTGACGATCTGCTGGGTGGGATTGAGGGCCTTCGACAGCTCTGCGTTCTTGGCGCGGTCGCGGACATGGGAGACGAACTCCCTGACGACCGGCAGGGCGACGTCGGCCTCCAACAGGGCGATGCGTATCTCGCGGGTCGTGGCGTCGATATCGGCGTCCGTCAACCGGCCCCTGCCGCGCAGCGACTTGAAGGTTGCGGCAAGGCGATCTTGCAGGGTGTCGAACACAGGCGTTTCCTCGTTTGACGATGTGGGGTCAACAAGATGTGGGGTCAACAATACGTGGGCGCCCAGGGGCCTATTCGCCCAGCAGGCCGTCCACGAAGCCCTCGGGGTCGAAGGGAGCCAGGTCGTCGGCGCCCTCGCCCAGGCCGATGAACTTGACCGGCACACCCAGCTCGCGCTGGACCTGGACGACGATGCCGCCCTTGGCCGAGCCGTCGAGCTTGGTCAGGACGATGCCGGTGACGTCGACGGCCTCGGCGAAGATGCGGGCCTGGGTCAGGCCGTTCTGACCGGTCGTGGCGTCGAGGACGAGCAGGACCTCGTCGACGGGCGCCTTCCTCTCGATGACGCGTTTGACCTTGCCGAGCTCGT
Organism: uncultured Propionibacterium sp.; assembly: GCF_963539965.1. Taxonomy (NCBI): domain Bacteria; kingdom Bacillati; phylum Actinomycetota; class Actinomycetes; order Propionibacteriales; family Propionibacteriaceae; genus Propionibacterium; species uncultured Propionibacterium sp. The sequence continues at coordinate 2,111 of NZ_CAUTOU010000086.1, read as the reverse complement.
CCATGAGACCGACCTTGGTGTGCAGGCGCCCCGCGGTGTCGACCAGGACGACGTCGACGCCCTCGGCGATGCCCTCGTCGACGGCGTTGAAGGCGACCGATGCGGGGTCGGCGCCCTCGACGCCGCGGACGGTGCGCACGCCGACGCGCTCGCCCCAGGTGCCGAGCTGCTCGGCGGCAGCCGCGCGGAAGGTGTCGGCCGCGCCGAACAGGACGGTCCGGTCCTGGGCGACGAGCATGCGGCCGAGCTTGCCGACGGTGGTCGTCTTGCCGGTGCCGTTGACGCCGACCAGCATGATGACGGCCGGCCGGCCCCCGGCGCGCTCGAGGTCGAGGCCGCGGTCGAGACTCGGGTCGACGAGCCCGATGAGTTCGGTGCGCAGCAGCTCGCGGGCCCTGGCCGGTTCGCCGATGCCCTCGACGGCCAGCTCGCTGCGGAGCTTCTCGACGAGCTCCGTGGTGGGCCCGACGCCCAGGTCGGAGGTGATGAGAGTGGTCTCGAAGTCGTCCCACACGTCCTCGTCGATACGATCGGCGCTCAGCAGATCGGCGAGTGCCCGGGCCAGCTGGTTGTTGGACCCGGCCAGCCTGCGGCGCAGGCGCACCATGCGGGTGGCCGGCGCCTCGGGGGTCTCGAGCGCGGGGGCGGCCGGCTCGTGGGGCGCGGGTTCGGCCGGGGTCTGCGCGGCCGCCTCCTCGCCGGCGGGGATCTGGGCGGGGGCCTCCGCCCCGGCCAGTTCGCCCCTGGAGCGGCGCGAGTGGACGATCCCGCCGACGAGCGCGCAGACGGCGATGACAACAATGACTATCCAGATGGCTGAACTCACGCAACGAGTCTACTGGGGCCGGGGCGCCGGCCCGGCCGGATGCGCACGACGGCCGCCACGGGCCGAACGGGCTCAGTTCTGATCGCGCGGGACGTCGCCGTTCATCCGCACGGCGATCCTGTTGAGGCGCTCGTAGAGCCTCTTGTTCTTCTCTCGGCGATAGCCCTGCATGCCGACGGTGACGACCAGTCCGATGCCCAGGGCAATGGCCAGGATCAGGATCGTGATGATGACGAACAGGAACACGGTGGACTCCAGCGCTGGTCGGAGGGAATGCGTCCCCATTATCGTCCATGGGTCCGGGCCCGGCTCACCCGCCGGGCGGTCCTGCCGGTCAACCGGCCAGGCGCTGCGAGATGACGGTGGTGACGCCGTCGTCGCGCATGGTCACGCCGTAGAGGGCGTCGGCCTTCTCCATCGTGCGCTTCTGGTGGGTGATGATCAGCAGCTGGGAGTCCTTGCGCAGTTCCTCGTAGATGCCGAGCAGGCGCGAGAGGTTCATGTCGTCCAGCGCCGCCTCGACCTCGTCGAGGATGTAGAAGGGGCTGGGCCTGGCCATGAACAGGCTGAACAGGAAGGCGACGGCCACCAGTGAGCGCTCGCCGCCGGACAGCAGCGACATGCGCTTGACCTTCTTGCCGGCCGGACGCGCCTCGATGTCGATGCCCGTGGCGAGCATGTCGCCCGGGTCGGTGAGGACGAGCCGGCCCTCGCCGCCGGGGAACAGGCGCGGGAAGACCTCGTCGAAGGTTCGCGCCACATCGGCGTACGCCCGGGTGAAGACCTCCTGCACGCGGTCGTCGATCTCGCTGATGATGTCCTGGAGGTCCTTGCGGGTCCTCCTGAGGTCCTCGAGCTGGGTGGCGAGGAACTGGTGGCGCTCGTTGAGGGCGTCGAACTCCTCCAGGGCCAGGGGATTGATGCGCCCCAGCTGGTCGAGGGCGCGGCGGGCCTGCTCCTCCCGGTCGAAGGGCACCGGCTCGGGCGTCTCGTCGTCCTCGGTGAGGGCGGTGCCGTCGGGGCGCGTGAGCACGGGGACGGGCTTGTCGGGGCCGTACTCGTCGATGAGGGTCTCGACCTCCAGACCGAGCTCGGCCATGGCCTTCTCGGTGAGCTGCTCCAAGCGCATCCGCTGCTCGATGCGGACCATCTCGTCGCGGTGGGAACCCTCGACGAGTTCGTCGAACTCCTTGGCGCGGTCGCGCGCGTCGCGGTGGGCGGTGACCAGCGCGGTCTCGGCCGCGACGCGCTCGGCGTCGGCGCGCCGGCGCTGCGCGTCGGCCGC
>NZ_CAUTOU010000085.1:0-8252 GCF_963539965.1 uncultured Propionibacterium sp. | reverse complement strand
CCGAGGAGGTCTCCGCGCGCCGTGAGCGGGAGCGCCACCCGCACGCCTCCGTCGGCCTCGACAAGGGGCCCCGCAGGCCGCGCCGCGGTCCCCGCTTCACCGAGCTCGGCGTGCCCGAGGCCGTCTGCGGGGTCCTCGGCTCCCAGGGCATCGCCACGGCCTTCCCGATCCAGGCCGCCGCCATCCCCGACGCCATGAGCGGGCGCGATCTGCTCGGCCGCGGCCAGACCGGCTCGGGCAAGACGCTGGCCTTCGGCCTGCCCGCGCTCACCCGCCTCGGTCGCGGCGGGGCCGAGCCCGAGCGCCCCCGCGCCGTCTGCCTGGCGCCGACCCGCGAGCTGGCCATGCAGGTGCACGACGTGCTGAGCCCGCTGGCCGAGGTCATGGGCATGCGCACGGTGCTCGTGGCCGGCGGCATGAGCTACACGCCCCAGTTGCGCGCCCTGCGCAGAGGCGTCGACCTCGTCGTGGCCACGCCCGGGCGTCTGGTCGACCTCATGAACCAGCAGGCCGCCGCGCTCGACCGGGTCGAGACCATCATCCTGGACGAGGCCGACGAGATGGCCGACATGGGCTTCCTGCCGGAGGTCACCCGCGTCCTCGACGATGTGCCCGCCGGCGCCCAGCACCTGCTGTTCAGTGCCACGCTCGACGGGCAGGTCGACGGGCTCGTGCGCCGCTATCTCAAGGATCCGGCCGTGCACGGCGTCGACGCCGCTCGTGCCTCGGTCACGACGATGCGCCACGAGATCTGGGCCGTCGGCGCCCGCGAGAGGAGGGACGTCATCGCCCAGGCCGTCAACCGGCCGGGGCGCACGATCGTCTTCGTGCGCACCCAGCGCGACGCCGACGAGGCCGCCGGACGCCTGCGCGGGGTCGGTATCATCGCCGGCGCCCTGCACGGCGGCCTGCCCCAGGGCATGCGGGCCCGCGTCCTGCACGCCTTCCGGGAGGGCAGGGTGCCGGTGCTGGTGGCCACCGACGTGGCGGCCCGCGGCATCGACGTCGACGACGTCTCGCTGGTGCTGCAGGCCGATCCGCCGCACGACGGCAAGGACTATCTGCACCGCGCAGGACGGACGGCCCGCGCCGGCACCGACGGTCTGGTCGTCTCGATCGTACTGCCCCGCCAGCGCCGCCGGATGGACCGCATCCTGCGCGAGGCGGGCGTCCACGAGCGGGTGCACGGGGTGCACCCGGGGGAGCGCCTGGCCGAGCTGACCGGAGGAGCGGTTCCCGACGGCGAGCCGATCAGCGCCGAGCGGTACAGGGCCCTCATCACCCCAGCACGCCGGCCTCGTAGGCAAAGGGGCCGCAAGGGCGGGCGTCGCGGCGGGTCCAGGGGCGGGCACGCCCACCGCCGCGGGCGCCGCGAACGCTGAAGGCGAGCGCTTGCCGCACCCGAACGCGCCAGCGGTGCCGGGCAGGGCAAGCCGATTCCGCTGACGTCCCTCCGGGCACGGTGCGCCGATTCGTGCCGGGACGACGATACTGCACGGCATCGGCCTGCCGGTCCCGGGGGAGAGCACGCACGACGGCCCCGGCCGGCGAAACCGCTGGTGCGCTTCTACGATCCCGGCTCCGGCAGCATCAGCATCGGCGGTGAGGGGGCTCACCCGGATGAGCCTGGGGGCGTTGAACGATCAGATCGCCTGCGTCGCGCCGGGAGATGTCCGGCGGTCAACGTCAGCGGATGGTCCCTGGCCCGCGCGATGCGGCCGAGGCCTGAGAACTGGCCGGGGAGCGGGTGCGGGCCGTGGGGAGGCCAGTTGCGTCGTCAAGAGTGATCCCGGCATCGTTGAGCGCTGCTCGACCGGTGGGAGTGAGTCGCACGGCACGAGTGCGGCCGATACGGGCGAGCCATTGCCTGCTCAGAAAGACTGTGCAGATTCCGGTGCCGGGGGAACCGGCGAGGTGGAACCGGCGCTCGGTGGAGTCCATGCACGGCCTCGCCGCGTTCAGCGTCGAGGCGGGAACACCCCATTGCGCGAAGAGACGACGCCCCTGATCGGTGGCCTGCCACCGGGCGTCGATGAGTTGACGATCCATGAACTGTTCGGCCAGGCGGACGCCGAGCCTGCCGGCGATGTGCCGATAGCACGTCCGGCCCTCGCGAAGATTCGCGTTCGCACGTGACGAGTTCAGGCTGTGCGGAGTGGGCAGGGCGGAGCGGGTCATCACGCCGAGGCTTTCGATCACTCGGGCCATGCCGTCCCCTGCCAGATGGACGTAGCGGTGACGGCCCCGCCGGATGTCGTGGGCGATGCCGTGCAAGACGAGCACGTCGACGTGCTCGCTGGCGGTCGAACGCGCCAAGCCGGCGTACCTGCCGAGCTCGCCTACGGTCCACGCACGGCCGTCCATGAGGGCGGCGCACATCGCGGCCCGTGATGGGTCTGCCAACGCCGAGGCCACGGCTGAGACGTCTGGAACTGCCTCGGGGAACACGCGTGCAGCCATGGTCTCACAGTATGCACCCGCGACTGTTCGGCGGCAGGCGAACAATCACGGGAGCAGGTTGAACTCATCAGATTCATGACCCATGAGGACAGAGGAAGTGACCACGATGAGCGAGAATCGCCAGCGACTGCGCGACGGGCGGGACGGGGGCCAAGCGCATGATCTCGCCCCATCGTCGCACGGCGTTGATCGCAATCCTGCTGGGGTTCTTCATCGTCATGCTCGACACGACAATTGTCAATGTTGCTCTTGCTGGGATCGGTGCCGATCTTGATACGACAGTGGCTTCTCTGCAATGGGTCGTTGATGCCTACACCCTTGTTTTTTCGGCATTCTTGCTCACTGCCGGTGCTGCCTGCGATCGTCTTGGCGCACGGAAGGTTTACGTGGCTGGCCTCATCATTCTTGCTGCCTTTTCGGTTGTATGCGCGCTCGCTCCGACCAGCGGTCTCCTTGTTGCTGGCCGCAGTGTGCAGGGTCTTGGGGCTGCCGCGCTCGTGCCCGGGTTCTTGGCCTTGTCGTCAGCTGTTTACGATGATCCGGAAGAACAGGCGCGAGCCATTGGGCTGTGGGGCGGTGCAGGGGGTGTCGCTGCAGCAGTCGGGCCTGTCCCTGGCGGAGCGCTCGTGTCGGTGATCGGCTGGCGGGCCGTGTTTTGGGTCAACCTCCCCTTCATCGCCACTGGCTGTTTGCTCACTTTATGGGCAATTCCCGCAGTCAGAGGTGGTCGGAGGAGACGGGTGGACATGGCCGGACAAGTGCTCTCAGTGTTTATTCTCATGGCAGTCACCTATGCCATCATCACTGCCGGTTAGCATGGATGGCCGCTGTGGCAGATCGGCGCATTCATCGCGGTTGCCGTTTTCTTGCAGTGTTCATCATAGTGGAGCGACGGCAGCCGGATCCGATGCTGCCAACGGCCTTGTTCAGCCACCTTAGGTTTTCAGCTGCGGCTGTGGTCGGGCTCGTGCTCAACGTCAGTTTCTTCGGACAACTCTTCGTGCTTTCCTTATTCTTCCAGGAATACATGGGTACCCACCGTGGCTTGCTGGTCCCGCATTGGCGCCGCAGGCGTGCAGTGCCGTGGTCGCGTCACCGCTGGGCGGCCGTGCCACGGCTCGCCGGGGCGCGTTTCCCGCGATGCTCATGGGGCCGGTGATCGGCACTGCCGGGTTCAGCAGCCTCGTGCTGCTCACGAAAGAAGTCCCTTGCCTGATGGTTGCAGTGCTGACATTCGCCGCCGGCTCCGGCATGGCGTTCGCGATGCCGGCCGCAACCTCTGCCGCAGTTGCCTCTGCCCCAGCCGAGCACGTCGGAATAGCTGGTGGAGCCATCAACGCCGCCCGCCAGACCGGCAGCGCCGTCGGTGTCGCCGTCCTCGGCGCGCTGGTCGCAGGTGAGGGGGTTCTCACTGGTCTCCACAGAGCCGTCCTGGTCGCCGTGACCATCATCCGTGACAGGCAGGACACGGCCACCACCGAGTGCCGGGCGTAGCTCGCCTCCGCTCTCGCCGTGCTCGTGACCGGGACACCGGCAGATGCGGTGATTCCCCCACGGGCTGGTCCGGCTGCTGCCGGACCCGGCCAGGTTCACGCACCGTCCCCTCTCGCCGGGCCCCAACTAGACTGGGCGGACGTGACCGATGACGAGGTGCAGTTGAGACTGGCGGACGAGCAGGACGCGCCCGCCATGCTCGACATCATTCGCGAGGCCTTCGGGGCCAGACGAGCACTCGACCCCCCGCCCGAGGCGCTGAGCGACACCGTCGAGGACGTGCGCGCCCGCATCGCCGACTGCGGCGGCGTCATCGCCTCCGTCGACGGGCGCGACGCCGCATGCCTGCTCATGAGCCGCCCGCGCCCCGGTGCCGTCATGATCCACCGCGTCAGCGTCCTGCCGCGATTCCAGCACACGGGCCTCGCCTCGGTCATCGTCCGCGCGGCGGGGGAGTGGGCCGCCGAGCGGGGGGCGCGGCGCCTGCAGCTCATGGCCCGCCGCGATCTGCCCGAGATCATCGACTGGTGGCGGGCCCACGGTTTCACCGTCGACCACGAGGTGCCCGGCGGCCTCATCCTGGCCATCGGGCTGCCCGTGGCCGTCACCGTGTCGACCGCCGACGACATGCGTCACCTCGGCGCGCTGTTGGCCGGACACCTGCGCGCCGGGGACCTGCTGGTCGCCAACGGCGAGCTCGGTGCCGGCAAGACCACCCTCGCCCAGGGCCTCGGCGCCGGGCTGGACGTCGAGGGCCCCGTCATCTCGCCGACCTTCGTCCTGGCGCGCGTGCACCGCGCGCGCAGCGGTGGCCCCGACCTGGTGCATGTCGACGCCTACCGGATGGGCTCGGCCGCCGAACTCGAGGACATCGACCTCGACTCGTCCATGGCGGACTCGGTCACCCTCGTCGAATGGGGCGCCGGAATGGCGGAGGGCCTGGCCCCCGAGCGCCTCGACGTCGACATCGTCCGCAGCGCCGACCCCGCCGACGAATCCCGCATCGTCCACCTCACCGGCCACGGCGACCGCTGGGCCGGGGAGGATCTCTTCAGCCTGCGCGGCGGACCCGCCGCGCCCGGACACGAGGCCGGGGAGTCCCGATGAGCACCGCGCCGACGAACCGCCCGACGACGGGTTGGACACTGGCCGTCGACACGTCGGACATCATTGCCGTCGGCCTGGCCCGCGACGGGCAGGCGATCGCCTCCGAGCACGTGGGCGACAGCCACTCCCACGTCGAGCTCCTCGCGCCCGCCATCGAGGGCCTCCTCGGACGCGCCGGCATCGGCTGGGAGGATCTGGCCGCGATAGGCGTCGGGGTGGGGCCCGGCCCGTTCACCGGGCTGCGCGTGGGCATCGCCACCGCCATCACGGCCGGCCTGGCGGCGGCCCTGCCCGTCAAGGGCGTGTGCGGCCTCGACGTCATCGCCGCCCAGTGGGCGGCGTCCGGCGCCCCCGGCGAGTTCGTCGTCGCCTCGGATGCCCGCCGCAGGGAGCTCTACTGGGCCGGTTACAGGGACGGCCGGTGCTCCGACGACCCGCAGGTGAGCGCGCCGACCGCCCTTCCCGATCTGCCCACCGCCGGCCCCGGCGTCGGCGTCTACCCCGAGTTGCTCGCTGCGCGCTGCCCGCCCGGTGCGCCGACCGGACTCGACGCCGGTTTCCTCGCCGCCCATCTGCACGAGCTGCCCGAGGCCGGCCTGGAGCCGCTGTACCTGCGCAGGCCCGACGCCGAGCTGCCGAGCGCCCGCAAGACGGCACTGGGCGGGCGCCACCGCCGTCTGCAGCCCGGGGCGGGCCGGTGAGCGCCGCCGCCCGGAACCGGACGGGCACCGTGGCGCCCGCCTTCGAGCGGTTGGATGCCGACGACCTGCCGGGCCTGCTGGGCCTGGAACGGCACGGCTTCGGTCCGGGCGAGCGCTGGAGCGCCGACTCCTGGCGGGCCGAACTGGCCGGCCCCGGGCGCCTGTGCCTGGGGCTGCGCGGGGGCGACGGGCTCGTCGCGGCCGGCATCATCGGCGTGCTCTTCGAGGACGCCGAGCTGCTGCGCATCGTCGTGGCCCCGCCCGCCCGCGGCCGGCGTGTCGCCACCGGCCTGCTGGCCGGTCTCATGGCGGCGGCCGCCGGCAGGGGGGCGGAGCGCATGCTCCTGGACGTGCGTCGCGACAACGGCGCCGCGCTGGCGCTCTACGGGCGGGCCGGCTTCATCCGCATCGCCGTGCGCGAGAACTACTACGGGCCGGGGGCCGACGCCCTCGTCCTGGAGGCTGCGGTCCGGCCACGGGGATCGGCCGCGGGCGCGGCGGAAGGAGGGCGGCCATGAGCGAGCCGCTGGTCCTGGGCATCGAGTCCAGCTGCGACGAGACATCGGTCGGCATCGTGCGCGGCGAGCAGATGCTCGCCAACGAGGTGGCAAGCTCCATGGAGCTGCACGCCCGCTTCGGCGGCGTCGTCCCCGAGGTCGCCTCGCGCGCCCACCTGGAGGCCATCGGCCCGACCCTGGGCCGCGCCGTCGAGAGGGCCCGGATCGACCTGGCCGAGCTCGACGCCGTCGCCGTCACCGCCGGCCCCGGCCTCATGGGCTCCCTCGTCGTCGGACTGGCCGCCGCCAAGGCCCTGGCCGCCTGCCTCGGCAAGCCGCTGTACGGCCTCAACCACCTGGTCGGCCATGTCGCCGTCGACCTGCTCGACCACCCCGACGACGAACCGGCCCGCCCGCTCGCCCGGCCCACCCTGGCGCTGCTCGTCTCGGGCGGGCACACCCAGCTGCTCAGGGTGGGCGACATCACCGGCGACGTCGTGGAGCTCGGCACGACGATCGACGACGCCGCCGGCGAGGCCTACGACAAGGTCGCCCGGTTGCTCGGCCTGCCCTACCCGGGCGGCCCGGTCATCGACGAGGCGGCCCGGGGCGGCGACCCGGGGGCCATCCGCTTCCCGCGCGGCCTGACCGCCGCTCACGACCTGGCCAGGCACCGCTTCGACTACTCGTTCTCGGGTCTGAAGACGGCCGTCGCCCGCTGGGTCGAGACCCGCCGCCTGGACGACGCCGAGGTGCCGGTCGCCGACGTGGCCGCCTCGTTCCAGGAGGCCGTCGCCGACGTCGTCACGGCCAAGGCCGTCGACGCCGCCCGGCACCACGGCATCGAGCACATGATCATCGGCGGCGGCGTCGCCGCGAACTCGCGTCTGCGCGGCCTGCTCGGCGAGCGCGCCGCCGCCGCCGGCATCGAGCTGCGCCGCCCGCGCCCGGGTCTGTGCACCGACAACGGCGCCATGATCGCCGTGCTCGGCGCCCAGGTCGTCAAGGCGGGGCTGGAGCCGTCCGGCCTGGGCATCGGTGCCGACCCGGGCCTGCCCGCCGGGACCGTCGTCGTGCACGGGTGACCGCTCCCCGGCCGGGAGGGGACAGGGGCGCCCCGCCCCGTGCCGGCGCACCGGCACGCCGATAACGCCGATAACGTTGCGCCCATGAGCGAAAGCACGAACCAGTCCCCCGAGCACATCTGGCACCGCCCGGTGCCGGTGATCGGCGACGCCACGAGCTCGGCCGAGCGCGACGGCGACGCCGCCGGCTGGGCCTTCGACGACGCCACGCGCGCCGCCCTCGACCGGGTCATCGGCGCCCGCCGCGACATCCGCCGCTACCGGCCCGACGACGTCGGCGACGAGCTCGTCCGCGCCGTCATCGAGGCCGGTCACGGCGGCCCCAGCGTCGGTCAGTCCCAGCCGTGGCGCTTCATCGTCGTGCGCGACCGCCGCACCCGCGAGCGCGTCGCCCTCATGGCCGACCGCGAGCGCCTGCGCCAGGCCGCCGGCCTGGCGCCCGAGCGCGCCTCCCGGTTGCTCGACCTGCAGCTCGAGGGCATCCGAGAGGCCCCGCTCGGCCTCGTCGTCGCCTGCGACCGCCGCACCCCGGCCTCGGGCGTGCTGGGCCGCAACACCTTCCAGGACGCCGATCTGTGGAGCTGCGCGGCCGCCATCGAGAACATGTGGCTGACCGCCCGTGCCGCCGGCCTGGGCATGGGCTGGGTGACGCTCATGCGCCCCGCCGAGCTGGCCGGGCTGCTGCGTCTGCCGGCGGGTGTCGAGACCCTCGGCTGGTTGTGCCTGGGCTGGCCCGACGAGCGCCCGCCCTTCCCCGGCCTGGAGCGCCGCGCCTGGTCGCACAAGCTGCCGCTGGACGAGGTCATCATGACCGATCGCTGGCCCGAGCACGCCCCGCAGCCGCCGGCGAGCGGCCTGCCCGGTACCGCGCCGCCCGGGTGCGCCGCCCCGGTCGGCGCACCCGGGCC
>NZ_CAUTOU010000084.1:0-8383 GCF_963539965.1 uncultured Propionibacterium sp. | reverse complement strand
GACTGCCCTGAGCCGGCGGCCGGGCGCACCAGGCGCGCAGCAGGTCGGGGAACTGGCCGAGCACCGGATCGGACAGGCCCGCCCTGGTGCGGTGCCGCACGAGCAGACGGCGCACGCCGAGCCCGGGCGGGGCGGTGACGCGCGCCTCGGGACGATCGGCGCCGGTGACGACCGGCCGGGGAGGACGCTCAGATCCCCCTGGCGACCGCCTCGTCGACGAGGGCGAGCGGGCCCGCCTCGCCGATCAGCTCCACGTCGGCGTCGCGCCCGTACAGCCACATGGCCAGCTCGGCCGGGGTCCCGCGCACGACCACCTCCGGGCTGCCCTTGGCCAGCATGCGGATCTCGGCGGCGCCGTCGTCCCGGGCCAGCTTGAGGCCCACCTCGCTACGGCGGCCGATCATCTTGCCGATGCCGACGATGGCGCCCCAGGTCTGGTCGGACAGGGCGAACCGCCCCTCGGCGGACAGGGCTGGGCGCTCGAACGAGCCGGCGGGCTGGGCGCGGAGGAGATCCTCGTAGTGGATCAGGTACTCGATGCCGTTGACTCGCTTGTCGACGGCCCTCAGGCGCATGACGGACAGCCCGATAGGACCGCCGCGCAGGGTGGAGACGATCTGATCGAAGCCCTGCCGGGCCAGCAGCGTGCGCATACGAGCAGCGGTGATGGGCGCGAAGATCTCACTGAACATGCCCGGCGTCGACAGCGGGTCGTTCTCGCGGAGGAACAGGTGCGCCGCCAGGTCCTGGGCGGTCCAGCCCTCGCAGAGGGTGGGGGCCCCGGGGCCGACCTGCTCGAACAGGTCGCAGATCGTTGAGCGGTAGAAACCGGCGAGGACGAGCGTCATGAGGTGATTCTACGGCCCGGGTGCCATGGTCCGGGCCGCCATTCGGCGCGGAGGACGCCATGCGGACCGGTGGGGGACAATGGTCTCCATGTCGGCCGACGCCTATGAACTGCCACCCGGGATCGCCTCGCGCCTGAGGTACGACGGGGCCGGTCTGATCCCCGCCATCGCACAGGACGCCGCGAGCGGCCGGGTGCTCATGATGGCGTGGATGAGCGCCACCTCGCTGGCCATGACGCTGGCCACCCGCAGGGCCACCTATTGGTCGCGTTCGCGCTCCGAGCTGTGGGTCAAGGGCGCCACGAGCGGCCATACGCAGTACGTGCGCGATGTCCGGCTCGACTGCGACGGCGACACGATCCTGTTGAGCGTCGACCAGGTCGGCGGCGCCTGTCACACCGGTGCGCGGTCCTGCTTCGACACCGGTGGCCCGCTGCCGCTGGCCGGCGAGGACGCCCGAGCCGGGCGGGGGCGGGCATGAGTCCCGAACTCGAGATCGCTCCGGGCCTGGACGAGTTCATCGCCCTGGCGGCCGACCGCCGCGTCGTCGGCGTGCGGGCCCGCCTCCGCGCCGACGACCTGACTCCCGTCGCCCTCTACCAGCAGCTCACCGGCGGGCGGGAGGGCAGCTTCCTGTTCGAGTCGGTCGAGCGCGGGGTCTGGTCGCGCTGGTCGTTCGTCGGCGCCGCCTGCCCCTCGATCCTCACCGGTACGGCGGGGCGGAGCCGATGGCTCGGCCGTCCGATCGCCGGTCTGCCCGGGCGGGGGGCCCCGCTGTCGGTGCTCGGCGAGACGCTCAGGGCGCTGCACACGCCGGCCGATCCCGGACTGCCGCCGTTCAGCTCCGGCATGGTCGGCTATCTCGGGTACGACGTCAAACGCGAGCAGGAGCCCACCCTGGGCGCTCCGCTGCCGGACGACCTGGGCGTGCCCGACATGGTCATGATGCTGGCCGCGGACATGGCGGTCCTCGACCATGACGACGGCGAGGTCTGGCTCATCGCCAATGCGATCAACTTCGACGGCAGCCCCGAGCGCGCCGAGCGGGCCTGGGCCGACGCCACCCGGCGGGTCAGGGCGATGGCCGCCCGCCTGGGCGAGCCGCGCCCGGCCATGCTGGCCACCAGGGGCGAGCCCACCCCGCTCGAGGTCCGCGACCAGAGGGCCGCCGGGCAGTTCCAGGGGCTCGTCGAGACCGCCAAGCAGTACGTGCGCGCCGGCGACGTCTTCCAGGTGGTGCCCTCCCAGCGCTTCGACGTGCCGGTCACCGCATCGGCCCTCGACATCTACCGCGAGCTGCGCGTCACCAACCCCAGCCCGTACCTCTTCCTGCTGCGCCTGCCCGGCTTCGACCTGGTCGGCTCCAGCCCCGAGGCGCTCGTCACCGTCAAGGACGGGGTGGCCACGACCCACCCGATCGCCGGTACCCGTCCGCGCGGCAGGGACGAGGCCGAGGACCGCAGGCTGGCCGACGAGCTGCTGGCCGACGAGAAGGAGCGCGCCGAGCACCTCATGCTCGTCGATCTGGGCCGTAACGACCTGGGGCGCGTCTGCGCGCCGGGCACCGTCGCCGTCACCCGCTTCATGCACGTCGGGCGCTACTCGCACGTCATGCACCTGGAGGCCTCGGTCACCGGCGCCGTCCGCCCCGGCCTCTCGGGCCTGGACGTGACGATGGCGTGCTTCCCGGCCGGCACGCTGTCGGGAGCCCCGAAGCTGCGCGCCATGCAGATCATCGACGAGCTGGAGGTGGCCCGTCGGGGGCCGTACGGCGGGGTCGTCGGCTACTTCGACTTCGCCGGCAATGCCGACGCGGCCATTACGATCCGTTCGGCCCTGGTCAAGGACGGCGTCGCCCATGTGCAGGCCGGCGCCGGCATCGTGGCCGACTCGGTCCCCGATGACGAGGACGCCGAGACCCGCAACAAGGCGGCCGCGATGATCGCTGCCCTGGGCCGGGCGCAGACGAGCGTTCCGCTCGCCTCCGGGGGCGTGGTGAGGGTTCCGCCCGTTCCGGCCGCCACAGACGAGGAGCAGTCATGAGCACCGGCACGGTCCTGGACGAGATCATCGCCGGCGTGCGCGCCGACATGGCCGCGCGCGTGGTGCGCACCGCCCCCAGCCGGTTGGAGGCCGTCATAGAGGCGATGGGTCCGACGATCGATCCGCGCCCGCATCTGCGCAGCGCCGAGTCGGTGCGCGTCATCGCCGAGGTCAAGCGCTCCAGCCCGTCCAAGGGTCCCCTGGCCGAGATCCCCGATCCGGCCGGCCGGGCGCGGGCCTACGAGCGCGGCGGGGCCGGCGCCGTCTCGGTGCTCACCGAGCGGCGCCGCTTCGGCGGCCGGCTCGAGGACCTCGTGGCCGTGCGGGCCGGGGTCCGGGTCCCCGTGCTGCGCAAGGACTTCATCGTCGACCCCTACCAGGTGCTCGAGGCCCGCGCCGCCGGCGCCGACCTGATCCTGCTCATCGTCGCCGCGCTCGATGATGCGACCCTGCGCGCCCTGTACGATCAGGCGACCGGTCTCGGCCTGCTGCCGCTCGTCGAGGTGCACACCCCCGATGAGGCGCGCCGCGCGGCCGACCTCGGGGCCGAGCTCATCGGCGTGAACAATCGTGACCTGAGGACCCTCGACGTCGACCTGTCCCGGTTCGAGCGCATGGTCGGTCTTGTGCCCGCCGGGGCGATCACGGTCTGCGAGTCGGGCATTCTCACGATTGCCGATGTTGTACGCGCGCATGACGCCGGTGCGGATACGGTACTCGTCGGGGAGATGCTCGTGCGCAGCAGCGACCCGGCCGCCGCCGTGCGCTCCATGATGGCGGCCACCGGATGATGGTCACCGCGGAAGAGGAGGCGGGGAGGCTCCGATGAGTGAGATCGCCTCGGGCGTGCTGCCCGATGCCCTGGGCCACTACGGGCCGTTCGGCGGCCGGTTCGTGCCCGAGGCGCTGATGGCCGCGCTGCAGGAACTGACCGAGGCCTTCGAGGCCTCCCAGAACGACCCCGGATTCGCGGCCGAGCTCGCCGATCTGCAGGCCGACTACGCCGGGCGTCCCAGTCCGATCACCGAGGCCCGCAACTTCGGCGAGCGTCATTGCGGTGGCGCCCGCATTCTGCTCAAGCGCGAGGACCTGAACCACACCGGCAGCCACAAGATCAACAACGTGCTCGGCCAGGGCCTGCTGACCGGGCGCATGGGCAAGAAGCGCGTCATCGCCGAGACCGGCGCCGGTCAGCACGGCGTGGCCACTGCGACGATCGCCGCTCTGCTGGGCTTCGAGTGCCGGGTCTACATGGGCGGGGTCGACACCGATCGTCAGGCCCTCAACGTGGCGCGCATGCAGTTGCTCGGCGCCGAGGTCGTGGCCGTCGAGGCCGGCAGCGCCACCCTCAAGGACGCCATGAACGAGGCCATGCGCGACTGGGTCACCAATGTGGACAGCACCCATTACCTCATCGGTTCGGCCTCCGGGCCCTACCCTTTCCCGAGGATGGTCAAGGTCTTCCAGTCGGTCATCTCCGAGGAGTCCCGCGCCCAGATGCTCGACCGCTTCGGCGTCCTGCCCGACGCGGTCTGCGCCTGCGTCGGCGGCGGCTCGAATGCCATCGGCTCCTTCGCCGCCTACATCGGCGATGGAGACGTCGCCCTGTACGGCTTCGAGGCCGGCGGCAGGGGCGTCGAGACGGGGGAGCACGCCGCCTCGATCACCGGAGGTTCGGTCGGCGTCCTGCACGGCACCCGCACCTTCGTCCTGCAGGACGACGACGGCCAGACGATCGAGTCGCACTCCATCTCGGCGGGTCTGGACTACCCGGGGGTCGGTCCCGAGCACGCCTATCTGGCCGAGACCGGCCGGGCCCACTACGAGCCGGTCGACGACGACGAGGCCATGACGGCCCTCGACCGCCTGACCCGCTGCGAGGGCATCATGCCGGCCATCGAGTCGGCCCACGCTCTCGCCGGCGCCCAGCGCCTGGCCCTGCGCATGATCGAGGAGGACCCCGCCCACCGCCCGACGATCCTCGTGACCGTCTCGGGCCGCGGCGACAAGGACGTGGACACCGCGATGAAGTACTTCGGCGTGAGCGGCGACGTGGACGCCACGACCGGGAGGCTGTCATGACCGATCTGACCAGGCCCTTCGTGGACGAATCCCGGTTGGGCGTCTCGGGGCGCGCGGTGGCCGCCTGCCGTGCCGAGAACCGTGCGGCCCTCGTCGGCTACCTGCCCGTCGGCTATCCCGACGTGCCCGGTTCCATCGCCGCCATGGTCGCCCTCACCCAGGGCACTTCGGGCAGGGGCGTGGACGCGGTGGAGATCGGCATGCCCTACTCCGACCCGATGATGGACGGGCCGGCCATCCAGCACGCCGACACCAGGGCCATCGCGCGCGGCGTGCGCACCCGCGACGTCTTCTCGGCGGTCGAGGCGGTCGCCGCGACCGGCACGACCCCGCTGGTGATGATCTACTACAACCTCGTCGAGCACTACGGGGCCAGGGGCCGCAGGACCGACCCGGCCGGATCGGTGCGCGCCTTCGCCCGCGATCTGGTCAATGCCGGCGGCGCCGGCCTCATCACACCCGATCTGACCCCCGACGACGCCACGTTCTGGACCCTGGCCTCCGACGAGTTCGGGCTCGACCGCGTCTACCTGGTCGCCCCCTCCTCCACCGACGAGCGGATCGCCGAGACCGCAGCGGCCTGCCGCGGCTGGGTCTACTCGACGTCCGTGATGGGTGTCACGGGCGCCCGCTCGCAGATCTCCGACGCCGCGCCCAGGCTCGTCGAACGGGTCCGCCGGCTCGCCCCGGATCTTCCGGTCGGCGTCGGCCTGGGCATCTCGAACGGGGCCCAGGCCGGCCGGATCGGCGCCTTCGCCGATCTGGCCATCGTCGGCTCGGCCCTCGTCAAGCGGCTCATCGTCGCAGAAGACGCCGGCGGCGCATCGCTCGACGGGCTGCGCGTCCTCGTCGACGACCTCGCCGCGGGGGTGAGGACCGCCAGGTGACCACGCTGTTCCTGCCCAGCCCCCCGACCAGCTCCTTCTCCATGGGCCCGGTCACGATCCACTTCTACGCCCTGTGCATCCTGGCCGGCATCTTCCTGGCCTGGTGGCTGGGCCAGCGCCGGCTGCGCGAGCGCGGCGCGGAGCCCGGCAGGTTCGACTCGATGATGGGCTGGGCGGTCGTGTCCGGAATCGTCGGCGCCCGGGTCTACCACGTCATCACCGATCACCAGCTCTACTTCGGGCCGGGTCGCGACCCGGCCGACGCGTTGAAGATCTGGAACGGCGGTCTGGGCATCTGGGGCGCCGTCATCGGGGGCGGACTGGCCGTCTGGGTGTGGTGTCGGGTCCATCGGGTGCGCTTCGGCGCGGCGGCCGACGCCGTCGCCCCCGCCCTGCTCCTGGCCCAGGGCGTCGGGCGGCTCGGCAACTGGTTCAACCAGGAGCTCTTCGGCCGTCCGAGCACTCTGCCGTGGGCCCTCGAGATCGACCCCGCGCACCGGCCGAGCGGCTACGGCCAGTACGCGACCTTCCACCCGACCTTCGCCTACGAGCTGGTCTGGGACGTCGCCGGCGGCCTCCTCCTGCTGTGGGCGTCCGGGAGGTTCCGTCTGGGGCGGGGCAAGACCTTCACCGCCTACGTCGCCTACTACTGCCTGGGCCGTTTCTTCATCGAGGCGCTGCGCATCGACCCGGCCAACCGGATCGGCGGCCTGCGGCTCAACAACTGGACGAGCGCCCTCGGCTTCGCCCTCGCCGTCGCGCTGCTCTGCTGGCAGCTGAAGCGTCGCCCGGGCTGCGGCCCGCGGCTCGACGGGGCCCAGGACGCCGGTGAGCGCATGGCCTCCTGCTCGGCGGACGGAACCACCGGAACGACCGGTGCGCCGGTTCGTGTCCGGGAGCCCGGCGGCTCCGTCCCCGCCGAGGGCCCGGGACGGAACGCCGCCGGTGCGCAACCGGACCCGGATGAGGGGACGACGGGTCGTTCGTGAGGTCTAGCGGTCAGGACCTCCGGGGCCGGCAACGACCGGGTCCGGAACGCCGTGCGGGGGATGGCTCTCCGGACGGCGGGGCGGGGCTCGTGCGCGACGACCGCACCGGTCGGGCGAGTCGAGACGGAACGACGCCCGGGCAGAACCGGCCGGACGGCTTCTGCGGGCCTGACAAGGGTTTGACACACGGCCTTCCGAGAAAAACGATGGTTCTGTGCTCTCCGACGTCTGGAGACAGATTCCAAGGAGGAGGCGCCCGAGCTGTGTGAGGAGGAAACGATGCGGACTCTCAAAGTCTTTTCCGCGGGCCTGGCCGCCCTGGGTGCGTTCATGATCTCAGCGCCTCTTGCTGAAGCAGCTCCCGACCCGGGGGCGCAGCTTCCAACGGATTCCACCACGGCCGCCCTCGAGACACCAAGGGGCTACGCCGTCCAAGTGCAGAGGCCCGAACAGGCGATGGTGACGGCGGATCTCTCCGTCTCAGCCGGCGGGTGCATGGTCGGTGGTATCAGCGGTGCCTTCGGCGGCGCCGTGACGGGATTGATCGACTGCTGGTGACGCACCGGGGAGCGGGGGCAAGAGATGGTGAATGCCGACATCGGTGTGGTATCGGGGCTGATGGCAGTCGCCTTCATCATTCTTCTCAACGTCGGGCCGAGAGAGGGGAACTGGAAGCTCTGGGTGCTCCTGCTCGTCCTCCTCGCGGGCGCAGACCATGCTCGACACGCAGATCTACGCGGGGATCCGCGACGGGATCGGTTCGGCCGCCGGTCACGGAGTCGATCCGGCGGCAGTGGCGGGACAGATGCCAGAGGCGCTTCCTCAGGCGACGGTGACCGATCTGGTGCCCTGCTCCGAGGACGATCCGAGCGGGGCCGGCGCCACCGCTGCCGGGATTCCGCTCACGGTCGGCGCCCTGCTCGCCGGACTCACGATCGCCTACTTGGTCAAGGGTGTGTGGCGCAAGGCCGCCGCTGTGCTCGGACTCGGGGTCGGCGGGGGTCTGCTGCTCACCCTGATCCTGGACACCTGGCTCACGGCGTACCCGGGGCCGTTCGGCATCCTCTGGCTTGCCCTGGGCCTGTCCCTCATGGCGACGAGCGGGCTGTTCGCCGGCCTGCACTCCGCCTTCGGCGGGGTGGGCATAGGAATCGCGGCCGGAATCACATTGTTCGCCGCGATGCCCTGGGCCGCGTTCGCCATCCCTTACAAGTTCCTGCCCGCGGGTCTGGGGTACATCGGGCAGTGCCTCATCCCCGGCTCGACGACGACACTGGTCCGCGTCCTCAGTTACTTCCCCGATGCCAGTACGGCGGGCCAGTGGTGCGTGCTGTGCGCATGGGTCCTCGCGGGCGCCGCACTGCTGATCTTCGGGCGCCGCTCGAGCGTGCGGGCGCGCGAGGACGTCTGAGTTTCCAGGCGGGGTCGACGGCGGTCGGGCCCGGGCGGGGGGGGGGGCGGCGGAGCGCCCCCGGGCGGGGGGGTGGGGGGGTGTTCCAGGTGTCGCCCGAGGGGTGGGGGCGGTGGCGTCGGG
>NZ_CAUTOU010000083.1:0-8393 GCF_963539965.1 uncultured Propionibacterium sp. | reverse complement strand
GGCCCCGCGGGGCCGGGCCACCGGCGTCGACGGCGCAGCAGCGCTCAGGCCTCGGCGGGACGGGCCGCGGCCGGGTCGACCTGGATGCCGGGGCCCATCGTGGTCGAGAACGTGATCTTGCGCAGATAGCGCCCCCTCGCGGCGCTCGGCCTGAGACGGTGGACCTCGTCCGCGGCGGCCCGGTAATTGGCCAGCAGGGCCTCCTTGTCGAAACTCAGTTTGCCGATGACGAACTGCAGATTGGCGTGGCGATCGACGCGGAACTCGATCTTGCCGCCCTTGATGTCGGAGACGGCCTTGGCGACGTCCATGGTCACCGTGCCGGTCTTCGGGTTCGGCATGAGACCGCGGGGGCCGAGCACGCGGCCGAGGCGGCCGACCCTGCCCATGAGATCGGGGGTGGCGACGACGGCATCGAAATCGAGGTAGCCGTCGGCCACCCGGGCGATGAGTTCATCGGCGCCGACCTCGTCGGCGCCGGCCTCGGCGGCCTCGGTGGCCCTGGCGCCCTGGGCGAAGACGAGGACCCTCGCCGTCCTGCCCGTGCCGTTCGGCAGGTTGACCGTGCCGCGCACCATCTGGTCGGCCTTGCGGGGATCGACGCCGAGGCGCATGGAGACCTCGATGGTCTCGTCGAAACCGCCCGGCTCGTACTGCTTGATGATGGTCAGGGCCTCGTCAGGCGAGTACAGCTGACTGCCGTCGCTCAACTGCGCGGCGGCGGCGTAGCGCTTGGAGTGCTTCATGCTGGTTCCTTTCCGTCAGCCTCGCGGGCTGATCCACCAGTCCTGGTGAGGGGGCACTTCCCCTTCCAGATTCATCGGGGACGACGCCCAGCGCGTCGTCATCAGGTTCGCCTGACGACCACGCCCATGGAGCGGGCGGTGCCCGCGACGATGTTCATGGCGGCCTCGACGTCGTCGGCGTTGAGATCGGGCATCTTGGTCTGGGCGATCTCACGCACCTGGTCGGAGGTGATGGTGCCGACCTTCTCCTTGTCGGGGCTGCCCGAACCCTTCTGGACGCCGGCGGCCTTCTTGATGAGCTCGGCGGCCGGCGGAGTCTTCGTGATGAAGGTGAAGGTGCGGTCCTCGTAGATCGTGATCTCCGCGGGGATGACGGTTCCGCGCATGGCCTCCGTCCTGGCGTTGTAGGCCTTGACGAACTCCATGATGTTGACGCCGTGCGAGCCGAGGGCGGTGCCGACGGGGGGCGCGGGGGTCGCGGAACCAGCCTGGATGGCGATCTTGACGATCGCCGCTACCTTCTTCTTGGGAGGCATGTGTCGGGTCCTTCTTCGCTGGTCCCCGGCGCACGGTGCGAGGGGGTGTGCGTCGGGGTGATGGGTACTGGGCGCCCTGCCGCCCCGGCCCACGGCGGGCCGTGCAGATCCTCAGCCCATGACCTTCTGGATCTGCGGGAAGGTCAAGTCTACCGGGGTCTCGCGGCCCAGGATCTCGACGTTGGCCTTCAAGCGCTGGTTGTGGGTGTTGATCTCAGTGATCGTGGCATGGACACCGGCGAAGGGACCGTCGACGACCATGACCTGATCGCCCACCGCATAGTCGACGACCTCGACCCTGGCGCGGGCCCGGCCCGGCCCGGACTGGCTCTCGGCGTTCACGCGGGCGACGACCGAGGGGGTCAGCATGTCCTCGACCTCGGACAGGCTCAGGGGCGTGGGCTCCTGGGCGTTTCCGACGAAGCCGGTCACCGACGGGGTGTGGCGCACGGTGCCCCAGCTCTCGTCGGTCATCTCCATGCGCACGAGCACGTAGCCGGGCATGTAGGTGCGGGTGACGTTCTTCTTCTGGCCGTTGCGCATCTCGACCGCGTCCTCGGTGGGGACGACGGTCTCGTAGATGAAGTCCTCCATGTTGAGGGACTTCACACGGTTGTCGATGTTCTGCTTGACGCGGTTCTCCATGCCGGAGTACGTGTGCACGACGAACCAGTCGCCCGGCTTGACGACGAGTCCGTCGTGGAGTTCCTCGAGCGCCTCGACGAGAGCCTCGTCGGCCTCGACGTCCTCGACGGGGGGCTCGGCCTCCGCCGGGGGCTCGCCGCCGGCCGGTTCGACCTCGTCCACGGCGCCCAGGTCGATCTGGACGTCATCGGAGGTCTCGGCCGAGAAGTCGGCGAAATCGAGGTTGATGCCGGTATCGGCGTCCTCGGCGGGGCCGAGGTCGATCTGGATGTTCTCGGCGGGTGCGGCGGAATCGCCGTCAGGGACTTCAGTCACGTGATATCTCCTCCTGGTCCTCAGCCGAACAGCCTCAGCAGCAGCCTCGTGAAACCGAGGTCGAGGCCCGCGACGATCGCCATGATGAACACGACGAACGCGAGCACGACGACGAAGTACTGACTGACCTCCTGGCCGCTGGGCCAGATGACCCTCTTCAGCTCATCGACGGATTGCTTCGCGAAACCCCACGGGGTGGTGCGCCTTCGCCTGGCGGGCTCCTTGGTCCTCTTCCTCTCGGCACCGCCGGCGCGACGGGTCGGGGCGGTCGTGTGCCTGCGCTCGATGGCCTTGGCGGGTCCATCGCCATCGGCCCCGGCGGGGCGGCGCTTCGGCCTGCCGGCGCGTTCCAGCCCTCTCCGGGCGCGGCGCGCCCCTACGGCACCGCCGGAGCCCGAGCGCCCATTGCGGGGCTCACGCCCATCAGCATCGGCGGCATCATCCGTGCGCGTGCTCTCATCGACCACGTGTACTGCCCCTGTCCGAGTCTTCTCTCGCCGGCGCCGGCCGGCGCTGGCGGTGGTACCGGGACGAGTGCCGTCCCCACGGTGTCCGGGGACCGGCGGGCCCCAAACATCGAGGGCACGTGCCGCCTCGCGCGGTTTCGGATGGAACCGGCTGCGTGGAACGCGCCCCTGCAGGGCACGAGGGACTTGAACCCCCAACCTGCGGTTTTGGAGACCGCTGCTCTGCCAATTGAGCTAGTGCCCTTCAGGCGCAGCAGCACTGCGGAGCGACCGCCGCAGAACGCACTGCGCCACCAAGAAGGGAAGTCTAGCGGCAAAACCCTCGCAGGCGAAACCGGAGAACCGGAGGCGCCGGGAGGCGTCCATCCGGCCTCCTCACCGGGTCGGCGTCTCACATTGCAAGATCAGGGTACCCTGAAGCTCCGGTCAGGGTCGAGGCAACGGCCCCGTCACAGAATACACAGGAAGCATCAGGACAAGTCAACGTGCAATACCAACCGGGTACGGGTGCACGTCCGTGCAACGCATGGCAATAAGATTCATAGGTCATCCTCAGGTAAAACATAGCTGAGAGCGAACAAAACCCTGATTGACAAGCGGACTCGATGTCTAGGGCGGATCAAGCGTGCAACCAGGGTGCGATGACCGCTCAACGGGGACCGGGCGGTCATCACCAGGATGCCTACGCGCCCGGCTCCGACAGGCGGTAGCCTCTTCGACGAAGCCGGCTCCGAACCCCCCTGCTGCACGGCAGCTGGAGATCCGACTCACCAACCGGTGAATCATCGTGCTCGCATGAGAGGCCGTTGGAGCTCTCGCGGCGCCGGTGCACGTCTCCAGGCCCGGTTCGGTGTCGGCTTCCGCATGGACCCCACTCAGTCAGAAAGTACGCCTCTCACCGAAAGTTGGTGATTCCGTCCGCGGATATCTGCCATGTCGCTCATCACCAAGGACCACTCTCTCGCAGATTTCGACGAAGGGAACCTCACCGAGCTGTTCTCGACCTCCGCTGCGGAGTCCGCATCGCAGGTCGAGTGGTGCAGCAGCGTCGAGCCGCGCGATCGCGTGCACAGGCGCAGCAGCATGATCATCTGGAGCGTCGTCGGCGGCGATCTGATCGCGATGGCGATCGCCACCTTCATCGCTCTGCGCCTCCGCGACTCCATCGTCTGGTTCGGCGCCGGCGGCATGACTGGTGCCTTCGCAGTGCTCACCATGCTGGTCTGGTTCCTCTGCCTGCGGCAGTGCGGCGCCTACAGCGTCCGCAACTTCGGCATCGACGTCATCGACTACCGCAATGTGCTGCGCGGCACCCTGGTCACCATCGGCATGACCGGCGCCTTCGCCTACCTGCTCGACGTACCGGTCTCGCGCGGTTACTTCCTCCTCACCTACGTGATCGGCGCCCCGGCCCTGCTCGTCAGCCGCTGGGTCAGCCGTCATGTCATCTTCGCCCTGCACCGTCACCGGCACATCAGGCACTCGGTCGTCGTGGCCGGCGACGCGGCCCATGTGGCCGACATCATCCGCGTCTTCAAGCGCGAGCGCTGGCTGGGCTATGACGTGGTCGGGGTGCTGACGCCGAACATGATGCCCTGCGTGCAGTACCCGGGCATCCCGGCCGTGGGCGCCCCTGAGAACGCCCTCGACGTGGCCCGTACCACTGACGTCGGCACGATCGTCTTCGCCGAGGGCTCGTTCCCGCGCTCGCACATGTTCAACCGCCTGGCCGCCAAGCTCGAGGCCGAGAGGGTCGAGCTCATCGTCGTCCCGGCGCTGAGCGACATCGCCGCCCAGCGCATGACCATGCGCCCGGTGGCCGGCATGCCGCTGATGTACATCGACAAGCCGTCGACGCACAGCTACAACCAGATCACCAAGCGCCTCTTCGACATCGTGTGCTCCTCGCTGCTGATCCTGATCAGCCTGCCGGTCATCGGCATCACCGCCCTCGCCATCAAACGCGAGGACGGCGGGCGGATCCTCTTCAAACAGCAGCGCATCGGCATCGGCGGCAAGCCCTTCGAGTGCTACAAGATCCGTTCGATGGTCCCCAACGCCGCCGAGATCAAGAAGCGGCTCATCGCCCAGAACCAGAACGAGTCCGATGGCGACGTCCTCTTCAAGATGAAGAGGGACCCGCGCATCACGAAGGTGGGCAGGTTCATCCGGCGTTTCTCGATCGACGAGCTCCCCCAGCTCTTCAACGTCTTCAGGGGCGAGATGTCCCTGGTGGGCCCGCGCCCCGCGCTCAAGTCCGAGGTCGACAAGTACGAGCAGCATGTCCGCCGTCGCCTCGACGTCCGGCCCGGTATCACCGGCCTGTGGCAGGTCTCCGGCCGCTCCGATCTGTCGTGGGAGGACGCCGTTCGTCTGGATCTGTACTACGTCGACAACTGGTCCTTGGTCCAGGACTTCAGCATCCTGCTCAAGACCTTCAAGGCGGTGTTCAGCTCCTCCGGCGCCTACTGAGTCCGCTGGAGTCCATGCGGTGAGGGAGGAGATCACCCCCGCCCTTCGCACACCGGGGGCGGTCGTGCCTGGGCCGTCAGACCTGCACGCCCACCAGGTTCGGCTCGGGCACCAGGGTGATGCCGTAGAGGGCCCGGACGCCGTCGCGGATCGTCCTGGCCAGTGCGGCGACGTCCGCGGCGGTGGCGCCGCCGCGGTTGGTCAGGGCCAGCGTGTGCTTCGTCGAAAGGGCCGCAGGGCCGTCGCCGAAGCCCTTGTGGAAGCCGGCATGGTCGATGAGCCAGGCTGCCGATGACTTCACGCGCCCGTCCGGTTGGGCGAAGCGCGGGGCGTCGGCGGGCAGCCGGGTGGCCTGCTCGGCGCTCATGATCGGGTTGGTGAAGAACGAGCCCGCGGACCAGGTGTCGTGATCGTCCGGATCGATGACCATGCCCTTGGCGGCCCGCAGGGCCAGCACCTTCTCACGGACCCGGGCGGACGGGGCGCGCTCCCCGGGCGCGACGCCGAGGCTCCCGGCCAGTTCGGCGTAGCCGATCGGCATCGACAGATCTCCCAGCAGGAACTGGAAGACGACCTCCAGGACGACGTAGCGGCCGGTCGGGGAACCGGGCACGGGCGTCCGCTTGAAGACCGAGTCGCGGTAGGCGAACTCGCAGTCGGCGTTCGCGAAGGTCCTGTAGCCCCTCGCCAGCCGGTCCCAGGTGCGCACCTGGTAGACGCAGGCGCTCACATCGGTGCCGTAGGCGCCGACGTTCTGCACGACGGTGGAGCCGACCAGGCCGGGAATGCCCGACAGGGCCTCCGGGCCGCGCCACCGGTTCCCGACGGCGAACGAGGCGAAGTCGTCCCAGACCTCGCCGGCGCCGACGCGGACGACCGCTCCCCCGCAGGCCGAGACCTCGGCGGAGACGCCATGGTTGTCGACGCGTACGACGGTGCCGTCGAAACCGGCGTCGTCGATGAGCACATTCGAGCCTCCTGAGAGCACCAGGAGGGGCTCGCCGGCCTCGTCGGCCGCGGTGACGGCGTCGATGAGCTCGCGCTCGGTGCGGGCGATGACGAAGCTCTTGGCCGGGCCGCCGATGTGGAAGCTGGTGTGCTCGCTCAGCAGCGGCGAGTCGGGGACGGCGCGGGGTTCGAGGGCGCCCTCGACGCGGTCGAGCCGGCGGTCGTCGCCGGGCTCGGTCGGGAAGCAGTCGGCGCCCTCCCCCCAATCGAGGCTCATGCCGCCCCCTCGAGGCTCACCCGAGCGCGGGCGGCGCCCAGCACCCTGGTCGGTTTCCCGTTCTCGGAGGCCGCGGGGATACGGGCGTCGATCATGACGGTGGCAGCCCCGTCGGCGACCTCGGTGACCCTTGCGCTGACCCGGACGAGGGTGCCCTCGTCGTCATCGGGCAGCGGTACGGGGCCGGTGAAGCGCACCGAGTAGGCGATCAGACGGGCCGGGTCGCCGCACCAGTCGTTGACGATGCGCAGGGCCGCACCCATCGTCCACATGCCGTGGGCTATGACGCCGTCCAGGCCCAGCTCGCCGGCCATGCGGTCGCTCCAGTGAATGGGGTTGAAGTCGGTGGAGGCGCCGGCGTAGCGCACGGCGGTGGCGCGGGTGGCGCGCAGGTCCAGCGCGGGCAGCTCATCGCCGACCGTGACGGAGGCCGGGTCGAATGCATTCATGCCGCGTCCCCCCGGCGGGTGTGGATGAGGGTTGAGACGGCGGTGCAGCGGGGCTCGCCCTCGACGGTGTCGAGCCGGACCGAGACGGTGACCATGTCGGCCGGGCCGCGCCGGCGCACCTTGGTGATGGTCAGCGTCGAGACGATGCGGTCGCCGGCTCGCAGCGGGCTGGTGATCTCGAAGCGCTGGTCGGCGTGGATCGTGCGGTGCAGGGCCAGACCGAGTTCTGGATCGTCGAAGATCACGTCCCAGGACCGGGCGGCGATGACGGCGGCGAAGGTCGGGGGCGCGATGGCGGTCCCGTGCCCGCCGTCGCCGTTGTAGGCGGGGCTGGTGTCGCCCAGCGCCGCGGCGAACTCGTCGATCTTGGCGCGACTGACCGTGTAGGGCCGGGAGGGCGGATAGCTCCGCCCCTCGTGTTCAGTGCCGATGCTCACGTCTCAATCCTAGGTTGGGGCCGCCCCGGCCCATCGCCCCAGCGCCCGGCCGGGGCGGCCCACCGGCTCATCCGACCGGGAGGCGGGCATGCAGCCAGTCCACCGCCAGCCCGAGCCATCTGGCCACCGAGGGATTGACCATCTCGGGGCGGCCGGTGGAGGTGAGCCCGGTGGCCAGGGACAGCCCATGCACCCCGGTCGGGAAGACGTGCAGCTCGAAGGGGACCCGGGCCGCGGCCAGGCGTTCGGCGAGGCTCAGCGAGTCGGTGACCGGCGCCACGTCGTCGTCGCAGGTGTGGAAGATGAATGCCGGCGGGCAGGATCCGTCCACGGCGGCGAGCAGATCGGGTGCGGCCCGCACTCCCGGATGACAGAGCCGCAGCGTCTCGGTCGTGGTCACCGCGTAGCCGAGCAGCAGGGCCGCCGGACGCCGGGCGCCCAGCAATGCGGTCGAGGCGGCCAGGTGCCCGCCCGCCGAGAAGCCGAGCATGGCGATGCGGTCGGCGTCCACGCCCCATTCGCCCGCCCGGCCGGCGATGACGGCGAGGGCGGTCTCGGCATCGCGCAGCGGATTCGGCCAGGTGCCCGCATCCGCCACCGAGTAGCGCAGCACGAACGTGTGGTAGCCGGCTCCGGCCAGCGCCAGGGCCACCGGCTCGGACTCCCGGTCGGAGCAGTGCTCATAGCCCCCGCCGGGGAGCACCAGCACCGCCGGCCGGGTGCCGACATTGGCCAGCTTGGGTGCCCGGCCGTGCACATAGCAGGTCAGCGTCGCATCGGAGCCGCCCAAGGGCACGACATCATGAATCATGCCCCCAGCCTAGGACGGATCCGCGGGCCCGGGACAGGCCCGGAAGCGGCGACGCCGCCCATGAGCAGTGCGCCCGCGCCGGACGCCCGGCGCGGCAGGGCCCGATCGCAGGATGCGGGGCCGTCGGACATCCCTCGGGCCCCGCGGGGGCTCGGGAACCTCAGCGGGTCTCGCGGTGAGCGGTGTGCTTGCCGCAGCGCGGGCAGAACTTGCTCAGCTCGAGGCGGTCCGGCGTGTTGCGGCGGTTCTTCTTGGTGATGTAGTTGCGCTCCTTGCACTCGGTGCAGGCA
>NZ_CAUTOU010000082.1:0-8501 GCF_963539965.1 uncultured Propionibacterium sp. | reverse complement strand
GCGCGCCAGGCCGTGACGAGCAGGCCCGCGCCGACCAGCGCCAGCAGCCCGCCCAGTACGGCGCGGACGACGCCCAGCCGCTTGGTCTCGGCGGCCGCCAGTTCCGGGTGCAGGGCGGCCAGGGGGGCGACCGCGGTGGCCCGGCGGGCCGCGCCGAGGCTTGCGAAGAACGTGATGACGACGCCTACGATGAACGGTGCGACAAGGGCGTTCGCGCTCATGGTGAAGGGCACCGCTATGTTGAACATGCCCTGGCCGAAGTGCAGGAAGACCCGGGCCAGGACCACACCGGCGGCCACCCCGACGGCCGAGCCCACCGCGCCGAGTACGAGCGCCTCGCCGGTCACGGTGGCGAAGACCTGGCCCTTGGTGGCGCCGACGCAGCGCATCATGGCGAGTTGGCGGGCGCGCTGGGCGACCAGGATCGAGAAGGTGTTGGCGATGACGATCACGGAGACGAACAGGGCGATCCCGGCGAAGACGAGCAGGAAGTTGGTGACCGAGCTGGACTGCCTGACCAACTCGTCGATCTGGTGGCGCATCTGCTCCTCGCCGGTGCGGACGGTGCAGCCCCCGTCCTTGACGGGGCCCAGCTCGGAGATGGCCGTCTTGAGGGCGGCCGGGTCCTGGCCGAAGACCATGAGGCTGCTGTAGCCGGGGACGCCGGTGATCGCGACGGCGCCGGTGTCGGTGGCGAAGATGTGGTCGCTCCTCGGCGTGCTCACCGCGTCGCTGCCGGGCTCTATGAAGCCGACGACCGTCGACTGGTGGGGCTGGCTGCCGTTCGTGAACGTCTGGGTGGTGATCTGCTCGCCGAGCCCGATCTCGTAGCTGTCGCGCATGTGGGTGCTGACGGCGACCTCATCATCGGACTGCGGGATGCGGCCCTCGACGAGGCTGGTCCGGTCGGTGAGTCTCGGCAGGTTGTCGACCTCGATCTCGTTCTGGGCACCGGTACGGGAGAACAGCACCCAGCTCTGGTAATTGGCCCGGGTGCTCTCCACGCCGGAGGTCCTGCTCACGGCGTCGATGACCTGCTGGTCCACGGTGGTGGCCTGCTGGTCGTCGCCCGGGGAGACGACGACGGCCGCGTTCCCGATCTGTCCGCCGGCCAGTTCGCGGACGGAGGCGGTGAGCGAGGCCCCGAACAACAGGGTCGTGGTCATGAAGGCCACGCCCAGGACGATGGCGATGCCGGCGCTGAGCAGCCGGCGGGGCTGGCGCAGCATCAGAGCTCACCGTCCTCGAGCCGGGCGCGCTGGTGGCCGGCGGGGCTGCCGGGGGTCTGGGCGCTCCGGGCGGACTTCTTGCGGAGGCGCTTGTCGGCGATGATCCGGCCGTCGGCCAGCTGCAGCAGGCGGTCCGCGTAGCCGGCGGCGTGCGGGTCGTGGGTGACCATGACGATCGTCTGGCCGAGCTCGTGGACGCAGCGCGTCAGGAAGTCGAGCAGCTCGTCGCTGGAGGTGGAGTCGAGGGCCCCGGTGGGCTCGTCGGCGAAGATCACGTCCGGGCGGGTGATGAGTGCGCGGGCCGCGGCGACGCGCTGGGCCTGGCCGCCGGACAGCTCGCCGGGGCGGTGGGTGAGGCGCTCCGAGAGACCGAGGACCCTCACGATGGTGCCGAACCATTCCTGGTCGGGCCTGGCGTGGGCCAGTTTGAGCGGCAGCAGGATGTTCTCGCGGGCCGTCATCGTCGGTAGCAGGTTGAACGACTGGAAGATGAAGCCGATGCGCTGGCGACGCAGCAGGGTGAGCGCCTTGTCGTTGAGGGCGGTGGCGTCCACCTGGCCGATGGTCACGCGGCCTTCGGTGGGGGTGTCCAGGCCGGCGGCGCAGTGCATGAGCGTCGACTTGCCCGAGCCGGACGGGCCCATGATCGCGGTGAACTCGCCGCGCCGGAAGTCGACGGTGACGTGGTCGAGGGCCACGACGCGGGTGTCGCCCTGGCCGTAGACCTTGGTGAGCTGTTCGGTGCGGACCGCGGCCGTCAGCGGCTGCGCGATCGTTGTCGTCATGCTGGTCCTCCTCATCGGATCGGGTCGCGACGAGGGGGATCACTCGCCGCCGGTGATCTCATCGTTCCGAGGAGGGGCCTGCTCGCGCATCGGGCGCAGGGTGGGTTCGGGTCTCATCCCGTGGGTGGATACGCCGTGAGCGGATCAGCCGCTCGGAGCAGATCGCGGTGCGATGGGGCGTACGATGGCAGCAGCGGCTCGGGCACGCTCGACGAGGACTCGTGGTTCCCCGCCGGGGCGCGCCCGTTGGCGTTGCACCTGCTCGACCCATTCGGTCGGCCCCGTGACCGCGGGATGGGGCGGCAGCATCGCTCCGCGCCGGTGCGCCGGGCGGAGCCCGGGCGCTCGCACAGCCCGGACACAGCGGCGTTGCCGCTACCCAATGCCACAACGACTGCGAACATCCCCCTCTGGCCGCCGCGTCATCGCATGCCTGCGGCCCCGTTCCCGTATGGTGCCCGTTCCCTCGCCGAGTGCACCATGGAGAGGAGAAGCGCGGTGAGCGCTCCACCCCTGATCGCCGCATCCGCCCCGCGTCCGCCCGCCGCCGTCCAGCACGCGCTCGTGCTCGTCGCGGCCGTCTGCACCTGGGGCGCTGTGCCCCGGCCCGCCGCGCCGCCCGGCGCCTGGATGTGGGACGCCGACGGCATCGTCCTGGCGGCGTCCCTCGTGCTCGCCCGCCGCCACCAGCCCCACATCGACGACCGCGACCTGGACCGGACCCTCGGCCTCGGG
Organism: uncultured Propionibacterium sp.; assembly: GCF_963539965.1. Classification (NCBI taxonomy): domain Bacteria; kingdom Bacillati; phylum Actinomycetota; class Actinomycetes; order Propionibacteriales; family Propionibacteriaceae; genus Propionibacterium; species uncultured Propionibacterium sp. The sequence continues at coordinate 5,752 of NZ_CAUTOU010000082.1, read as the reverse complement.
GGCCTGCTCACCGCCGCCTGGATCGTCTTCGAGTGGGACACGGCGGTGCACCCGTTCGCCGCGAATGCGGCGGCCGGTGCGCTCGCACTCGGCTGCCTGTTCTGGGTGCTCGGCACGCGCGAGACCTGCTGGGCGCTGCCCGCGGCGCTGGCCCCGCTCCTCGGCGCCGTTCCGGCCCTGGGCGCCGCGCGGGCGGGGGCCGTGGGACTCGCCCTGTGCCTGCTCACCGGCACCGTCGTGGTCCTCCGCCGCGGGCCCGCCCCGGCCGGGCAGCTCGATCCGGTCGTCCCGGGCAGGCTCGTGGTCCCGGCCGTCGCCGCCGGCGCGCTGCTCCTCGTCGTGCGGGGGTGGGTCTGGTGAACGCCGATGCCATCCGGGAGCGGACGGGGTCCCTGGCCCTGCCGCCGGCCTCCGAACTGCGGGGGAGCCTCGACCGGTTGATCGGGACGGCCTGCCACGGCCTGTCCTCCTCGGCTCCCGCCTACTCCGCCAGGGGCGTCCTCGTGCGCTGGCAGCGCATCATGCTCGTCCTCCTCGCGGTCCTGCTGGCGGGCGGGCTGCTGCTCGCGCCCGCCGGCGCGGGCGTCGTCGCCATCGGGCTGGTGACCCTCGCCTATGCGGTCGCGTTCTGCTACCGGCTCGTCCTGTTCCGCCTCGGCGCCAGGGGCGGTCGCATGACGACGGTCAGCGACGAGGAGGCCCGGTCCGTCCCCGACGATCAGCTGCCCGCCTACACCGTGCTCGTGCCCGTACTCCACGAGCCGCTGCTGGGCGAGCTCGTCGAGCACTTGGAGCGCTTGGACTATCCCCGCCGCCTGCTGGACATCCGCCTCCTGCTGGAGGACGACGACGCCGAGACGACCGCTGCGGTACGGGCGCTCGCGCCGCAGCGGCACCTCAGCGTCGTCCGCGTCCCGGTCCGTGAGCCGCGCACGAAGCCCAAGGCCTGCAACTACGGCTTCCTCCCGGCCGAGGGCGGGATGTGCACCATCTACGACGCCGAGGACGCCCCGGACCCGCTCCAGCTGCGTCGTGCCGTCGTCGCCATGAGGCGCCTCGGCCCGCAGTACGCGTGCGTCCAGGCGCGTCTGGGCTTCTACAACGCCACCCAGAACCTGCTCACCCGCTGGTTCGCCCTCGACTACGGCTCCTGGTTCGGGAACATGCTCCCCGGGCTGGCCGCCCTGGGCGCACCGGTCCCGCTCGGCGGGACCTCGAACCACTTCCGCTCCGAGGTGCTGCGCGCCGTCGGCGCCTGGGACCCCTGGAACGTCACCGAGGACGCGGATCTGGGCCTGCGCCTGCACCGTGCGGGCTACAAGGTGGGGGTCCTGGGCTCGGTCACCCTGGAGGAGGCCAACTCCGACGCCATCAACTGGGTGAGGCAGCGCAGCCGCTGGTACAAGGGCTACATCCAGACCTTCCTCGTGCACGTGCGCCGGCCCCGCCTCCTCACCGCCCAACTGGGCCCGCGCGGGGTGGCCGGCCTGGTCGTCTTCATCGCCGGCACCCCGCTGCTGGCCGCGTTCAACGGGTTCTTCTGGCTGCTGACGGCCATGTGGTTCACGTCCCGGGACCCGGCCATCTCCGCGCTGTTCCCGCCGGCGGTCTACTACCTGGGCATGGCCTGCCTCGTGCTGGGCAACCTCGCCGTCCTGTACATGGGCGTGTTCACCGCGCGTCAGATGGAGCGGCCCGACCTGCTCGGCGCGGCGCTGCTGATGCCCCTGTACTGGGCCCTCATGTGGCTCGCCTCCCTCAAGGCGGTGATCCAGCTGGTCACGGCGCCGTTCTACTGGGAGAAGACCGCGCACGGGCTCCACCAGCAGGGGGAGCCGATGGTCTTGCCGGCGGGGAGGGGCTCATGACGGGGACGGCGCCCGCTCCGGCCGGCACGGAGGGCTCCCGTGCGCCGCGGCGGCGCGAGCACCGCCCCGAGACGCTGGTGGGCCTGGTCGCGCTGACCGTCTACCTGGCGGCGGCCTTCTGGCTCAGTGCCCACGACCTGGTCTTCCCGGATTCGATGAGCCGCGTCGCCAACGCTTACTACGTCCTGTTCAGCCGTGACCCCCACCTCGCCGCCATCGGTTTCGTGTGGAACCCGCTGCCCTCGTTCGCCGCCATCCCGCTGCTGCTGGCCTCCCCGCTGTGGCCCGCACTGGCCGCCGATGCGCTGGCGGGCTGCCTGGTCTCGGCGTTCTGCGGGGCGGCCTCGGTCGCCCTGCTGTACCGGCTGCTCGGGCGTCTGGGCGCGGGCCGGGTCGCACGGCCGGTCCTGACGGCGCTCTTCGGGGTGCACCCGCTGGTCCTGCTGGCCGCCTCGACCGGTGCGAGCGAGGCGATGCTGCTGGCGGTGTGCCTGTACGTCGTCGTGCACCTCGTGGACTGGCTCGCCGAGGGCGACCCGTGGCGGCTCGTCCATGTCGGCGTCGGCGCCGGCGTGGCCTACCTCGTCCGGTACGAGGCCCTGGCCGCCGGTGCCGCCGTCGGTGTCCTCGTCCTCGTCGTCAGCTGGTACCGGTCCCGGGCGCGGGGGCGCAGGGAGGCCCTCGGGATGGCGCTCGTCGACGTGGTCCTCGCGGTGGGGCCGATCGTCGCGGCCTTCTGCCTGTGGGCGCTGGCGAGCAGGGTCATCGTGGGCTCGTGGCTGGAGACCTTCACCTCCCAGTACGGCAACTCCGCCCAGGTCGGGACCTTCCAGACCTCGGTCGACGGGATCATCGGCTCCGGCGCGCACGCCCACCTGGGCTATGTGGCGGATCAGCTCGTGCACACGGCGCCGCTGGCCGTGCCGCTGGCGCTGCTCGCCCTCGCCGTCGCACTGGGCCGGCGCCAGGTGATCTTCCTGCCGCCCCTCCTCGTGCTCGGCTCGGTGCTCGCGTTCCAGAACCTCACCTTCCTGCGGAACATGTCCTTCGGCTGGCTGCGCTTCCAGATCACCGCCGTCCCGCTCGGGGTCCTCGCCGCCGGTTATCTGGCCGGGGCGGTGCACCGTGCCGCGCCCGTGCTGCGCAGGGCGGGCCCCGCGGTGCTGGCTCTCGCCGTGGCCCTCCCTCTGCCGGTTGCCTGGCGGGCCGAGTCCGACCCCCGGCTCGCCCGCGAGGAGACGCTGGCCGTCAAGGTCGCCGCAGCCGGCCAGTACGAGATGGAGCAGCGGGTCGCCGACGACATCGCCGGGATGGGGCTGGAGGAGGGGGCCGTCATCACGGACGTCGCCTACTCCTTCCCGATCGTCCTGAGCGCCGAGAACCCGCGCGTCTACGTGATCACCACCGATGAGGACTTCAAGGACCTGCTGGCGCGTCCCCGGGAGAACGGCGTCGACTACGCCCTGCTGACCTCCGCGGACGCGGCCCCCGCCGACGCCCTCGAGGAGCAGTACCCGGGGATGTGGGAGGACGGCGCCGGCGTGGCCACCATGGTCAGGCAGTGGAGCGACGCCCGCGACCTGACCTGGCGGCTGTACCGCTTCGGCTGACGGGCGGCGAGGCGGTCTCCCGACGTCCCGGGCGGTCGTCGGGGATCTGCGCGGCGCAGACGGCCGCGGCGGTGGCGCCTCCGGTCCGGCGGACCGGAGCCCGCGGGACGCCGCCGCCCGCCGGTGCCTCAGCCCCGCGGTCGGACGATCCCGGAGTCGTACGCGAAGACCACCATGTGCACGCGGTCCCGCAGCCCCAGCTTGGCCAGGATGTGGCCGATGTGCGTCTTGACGGTGGCCTCGCCGAGGAAGAGCCTGGCGGCGATCTCGGAGTTGTTGAGCCCCTGGCCCACCAGTGTCAGCACTTCGCGCTCGCGCTCGGTGAGCAGGTCCAGGCGCTCCCGGGCGGTGCCGTCCCGGCTCGACTTCGGGAGCGTGGGGACGAAGCGCTCCAGCAGACGGCGGGTCGCGCTGGGGGCCACGACCGCCTCGCCCGAGGCGACCGCGCGGATGGCGGCCAGCAGTTCGGCCGGCCCGGCGTCCTTGAGCAGGAAGCCGGAGGCGCCGGCCTGGAGGGCCGAGTAGACGTACTCGTCGAGGTCGAAGGTGGTCAGCACGAGCACTTTCGTGTCGGTGGCGGCGGTGATCGCCTCGGTGGCGGCGACGCCGTTCAGGCGGGGCATGCGGATGTCCATGAGGACGAGATCGGGGCGCCGGCCGTGCCCCGCGTTGACGACGGCGTCGACGGCGGCCCGGCCGTCGCCCGCCTCGCCGACGACGGCCATGTCCTGCTGCGCGTCGAGCACCATGCGGAAGCCCACGCGGACCATCTCCTGGTCGTCGGCCAGCAGCAGTTTGATGATGTCGTCGGTCATGCGTTCTTCCTGGTCAGATCCGTGATCCGGCTCAGCAGGGCCGGCGCGCCGGGGGGTCCGGCGGCTGCGGCGTGCGGGTCGGTCGTCTTCCCGGGCCCGTCGGCGGGGATGACCGCGAGCACCTCGAAGCCGCCGTCCAGACGCGGCCGTGCCGTGAGCGTACCGCCGAAGGGGGCGACGCGTTCCCGCATCCCGATGAGCCCGTGCCCGTGCCCGTCGTTCTCCTCCGTACCGCGGCCGTCGTCGCGGACGCTGATCGTCAGCCCGTCGACGGTGTGGCTCAGGTGGACCCAGGCGTGCGCGCCCGGCCCGGCGTGCTTGATCACATTCGTCAGCGACTCCTGGACGATGCGGTACGCGGCCGTCTCGCGGGCGGTGCCGAGCGGGGCGTGCCCCCCGGGGGCGCCGTCGATGACGTAGCTGATGCCGAGCCCCGAGGCGCGCGTGGCGTCGATGAGCTCGTCGATCTCGTCCAGCTGGGGCTGCGGGGCCATCTCGGGCGCCTCGCCCTCGCGCAGCACGCCGACCAGCGTGCGTGTCTCGCGCAGGGCCTCGCGCGAGGTGCCGGCGATGCGCTCCAGGGCGGTGCGGGCCAGTTCCAGTTTCGCGGCGTCCTCCCCCGGCTGGTCGAGCGCGTAGACCGCGCCGTCGGTCTGCACGACGATGACGCTCAACGAGTGGGCGACCACGTCGTGCATCTCGCGTGCGATGCGGGAGCGCTCCTGCTCGGCGGCCAGCTGGGCGAACCGGTCGCGCTCGGCGGCGATGGCCTCGGCCCGGTCCCTGAGCGTGCGCACCGTCGTGACGCGCTCGCGGGTGATGGCGCCGAGCAGCCAGCTGACGGCGACCAGGGCCGCGATGGCGGTGAAGCTGAAACCCACCAGGAGTATCACGGGCTCCGCGGCCGTGAGGTTCGACCAGGAGATGGCCGCGGCCAGCGCGGCGGCGATGCCCACCGCCAGCCACAGCCTGCGTGCCCGTTCACTGCCGTAGGCCGCGATGGCGAACATCATGATGAGCACGAAGAAGTTCTGGAACATCACCGGCGCCGCGATGGCGAGCTGCACCAGGTGGGGGATGACGAGCAGGGTGCAGGCCAGTGCGGGCCTCGTGCGCCGCCAGACGAGGGGGACGGCGTAGGAGAGGCCCCAGATGGTCATCAGGAATCGGTTGAGACCCGTGTCCGGGATGGAGCCGTTCTCGTAGCCGAGGAGACTGAGCGCGTTCCCCGCGGCCGGTTGCGCGAGGATGAGGGCCCAGATGGTGTCCCCCACCATCGGGTGCAGCCCGAACCAGTCGGTCAGGCGTTTGATGATCCGCACACGGCCAAGGTTACGGGCGCGGCCCCTGTCCGCGGATCCACCCGCCGGTTGAGATCGGCCCGGTGGGCGCCGGCAGCACGCCGCCGCCCGGTCCTCCCCGGACGCCGCGCGCCCGGGCGGTCGGTGCATCCGGGGCG
>NZ_CAUTOU010000081.1:0-8555 GCF_963539965.1 uncultured Propionibacterium sp. | reverse complement strand
CAGCAGCCCGAAACCAACCACCGACCACCGCCCGAAAAACCCATACCACTCCACCCCGAACGAAGTCCATCAAACACAGAAACAAAACAAGACAGCAGCCTAAACCATAATCCAAACTTTCCTGCTATCCACAAAACCTATAGCACTCCAGACAACAAGACGCGCCTTTGACCACCACATCGAACACCCCACGAACTCAAACCAACAACCGATCATGTTTCATGACGGTCATACTCAAAAATATCGGCAGCTGCAATATCGGCAGCTGCTTTAGATTCTCTCTACAAGACGACTCGCTCTATGGATTTAATCGTGTTATCTGAAGAAAAGAGAATTTCTATTTTGCTGGGCGATTCTAGTGACGACGCATAGATCGCGACATAGACATCTTTATTTTGGTTAAGATTTATATCATATAGATCTGCCGCTGCAATGCTCCCGACACGGGCGACCCCGCTTAAGAAATTCATTTTCCCTCGGTATATCAGAGTACCTGATGTATCATCATTAGTTGACCCTACAGACACCTCAACATCACCATCAGTATCAGGTTGAGTGAAAATCATAACGACATTTTCATTCGCCACAACCCTACCCAGCTCTTCTCCCATTTCTGGAATATTTTTCGTAGTTGAATCAAAGAGCCAGATTTGTGCATAAAAGGGTAATACTGTAAAAGAGATCACAATCTCAACTCCCGCCATGAGTTACTTGCACCTTGAATTTATCCCCTACATCAATATCATTTTGTTGATAAAATGCGTTGATTGTTCCACCTTGTCGATATTGCTCCTGTAAAGGAACTCCTCGAACTTGAGATCCAGCACCGCCTTCCATTGTTGATGCAAAGGGATATTCGTCAGGGCTTCCTGGGCCGCTGAAACCAGCGCATGCCACCCGTCTATTTTGGGCAGCTTGAGCAGAGTTTGCTCGAGTAAGCACAGATGGGTGGCCAGCATCGATGGCAGATTCGATGTTGTCGGCAATATTAGGCATGCGGTCACTCGAAATCTCAAGTACTGGGAGATCATCAACGTTGGCCTCTCCAGCGCCGGTTCCGCACCCATTTCGTGTTTGGTTGTGGACGAGGATTGCCTGCCCGTTATCGGTGGCCACGTGGTAGTTGTGGAAGCCGGTGATAGTGAGGTTGTGGACGGTCTCACTGCGTCCGGTGGCTTGGATGGATACCACCTGGGTGGTCTGGCCGTCGGGGGTGTGGAGGGTGTCGCCTTCGTGCAGCTGGTCGGCTGGGGTGTAGCCGCGGCCCTCGGCGTAGAAGGGATGGGTGGCGGTGGTTTCCACGCTGCCGTTGGTGGTGGTGACTTTCAGGGTGGGGACGTTCTCGTGGGTGAACGTCCGTTCCACGGTGGCGGGCACGTCCTGGCCGGTGGCCGGATCATGAGCCAGAATCTGTTCCCCGACCTCCACCTGGTCAATGCGTTTGGTGGTGCCGTCGGCCATGACCACGGGGGTGTCGGGTGTGAAACAGCCGTAGCGGGAAACGCCGGTGACCTTCGACAGGGCACCGCCTGCCCCGCCACCAATGGCGCCTTCCCCAGCACCCTCACCGACAGCCCGAGCAAACCCAGACACGGACAGTGGCTGGCCGCTGGTCAGATACTGCAGGCCGTTACTGGCCCCACCATCAATGGCTCCCTCGACCGCCCCGGTAAGAATGTTCTTCCCCAGGCAGTTCGCCATCCCGGCAGTCGCCTTGGCCGCCACAGCACTGGCTCCGCCGCCGACCAAGCCGGTCGCGGCCCCGACCGCCCCGTCACGCAGAACAGTGCCCCAGTCAACACTCCCGTTGGAGGACTTCTGCGACCACACACTCCCACCAGCGCTGGTCAGGGCACCGGCCATCATCGCGGCACCGATCGGCCCGCCGACACCGGTACACATGACCGCAACACCAGCCACGACCATCGCTCCGGCAGCGATGTACTCCCAGTTCTCGCTCACCCAGCCGGTCACCGTCGTAGCAGCGTTCTGCAACATCCCGTTGGACGCCTGCTGATAGGCGCGAAGGTCCTCCTCCGACACCGGCCGCAACCCGAGCGGATCAGCCATACCAACCGGATCATTACCCGCATACGAGTACGGATTCGCCGCCCACGCCGCACCAGTCACAGGCTCGAGGGGATCGACCGACAAGAACACCCGGGTGGCGGGGTCGTAGACCCTGGCGCCCATCCAGTCGAGGCCGGCGGTCTGGAGGGTGCCGTCGGCGCCGATCCCGATGTCTGCTGGCCCGGTTCCGGGTCGTGCCGGCATGGCTCCTGCCCCGGGTTCTGTTGTCCCGGTTTCGGGGGTCATGGGCGGGGTTGGGCCGGTGCCCCAGATGCGGTTGTGGAGGGCGTCAAGGCCTGCTGGGGGGTTGGGGGTTTGGGCTGCGGGGCCGTCGGTGTCGGGGACGAGCCACACCGTGTCCCCGCCCTCCTCCTCGTTCTTGGTAGTGAGGGCGGTTGCTGTGAGAGCGTCGGTGATGATGCGTGCGCCGATCTGGGCGAGTGTGGGCCAGGCTGCCGCGGTGTCCCAGTAGACGGGCTGGTCCCCTGCAATGGCGAGTTCACCGCCAGCGTCGACGTGCAGCCGGGTGCTATGGGCCCGGATCTGGTCTCCGTGGCGGGTGATGCGGGTGACCTGGGCGAGGAAGCCGCGGGGGTCCCAGGTGAAGAGGCGTTCGCTGTCGGGGCCGGCCTCGCGGGTACGGCGCCCGGACGGGTCGTAGTCGTAGGTCAGGCGGCTGCCGTCAGGAAGGCGGGTCCAAGTGAGCTGGCCGGCCTTGTCGTATCTGTGGCGAGTTGTCTGGCCGTCACAGGTTTCGGCGACCAGCCTGCCTCCGGTGTCCCACTGGTAGGCGGTGCGGGTGCCCTCGCTGGTGACCGCGCCGGTCAGCTGGCCGGCCAGGTCGTACTCGTAGACGGTGCGCAGTCCGTCACGCACCTCGGCTGTGACGCGCCCATCCGGGTCGCGTTCGATACGGATCTCCTGGATGAAACCGCGCCGGTTCACCCTGTGGGCGACCACGGCGCCGTCGTGCCAGGTCCAGGTGGCGTCCAGCCCGTCGCCGTGCACGCCGGTGACACGGCCCAGCCGGTCACGGTCGATCCGTACCCGGCCGAGCCCTGGCCTGCTGATCGCGGCCAGCCGGTTGTTGGCGTCGTACTCGTACCTGGTGCTGCCGCCGCCCGGGGTGTGCATGCTGGTGCGGCGGCCCGCAGCATCGTAGCTGTAGGACACGCCGATGCCGTCACGCAGCCGGTGGGCGAGGTTGCCCTGGGTGTCCCATGCGGTCTCGACCTGTTCACCGTCGGCGTCGGTCTGGGTGAGGGTGCGGGCGGCGAAGTCCCGCTCGATACGGGCGAGCAGGCGCCCGTCGGCCCAGGTGCGTTCCAGCCGACCCGACCGGTCGTAACACCACTGCAGACGCCGCCCTCCGGCATCCACACGCTCTGTCGGGCGGCCCGCCGCGTCATAGCTGTAGGTGGTGGTTCTGCCCAGTGGGTCGACCTGGGACACCAGCCGGCCCATCGGGTCGAACACCCGCTCGGTCCTGGCCCCTGTCGCGTCGGTGACCGCGACCCGGCGGCCCGCCTCGTTGTACTCGAACCGGGTGACCCGGCCCAGCGCGTCGACCGCCTCGACGAGCTGCCCAGCCTCGTCGTAGCCGAACCGGCGGTGCCCGTTCCACGGGTCACGCACACTGGTGATCCGCCCGCACCTGTCGTAACCGAACCGCACCACTCCGCGGCCGGGCTGGCGGCGCCAGATGATCCGCCCCGCCTCGTCGAACCGTGTGGACACCCTCTCGCCGGTCGGCCAGATCTCTCCGCAGATCCGCGAGTCGGCGTCATAGACCATCTCGTAACGGTCCCCGCCGGTACTGATCGTGGCAGTCCAGCGCCCGCACTCGTCGTACTCGTACCGGTACGCCCTGCCAGTGGGCTGGGTTACCTCGATCACCCGGCCCGCCGCGTCCCTGCCGTAGCGGGTCATCGCACCGGCCGCGTCCATCATCTCGACCAAACGCCCACACAAGTCGTAGCGGTTCACCCGGGTACCACCATCGGGCCCCGTGATCGAAACGAGTCTGCCCGACCGGTCCCAGACCGCAATGGCATCATCACCACCGTCACTGACCTGCACCGGCGCGCCGAACCGGCCGCGCTCCACGCTCCTGCCCACCCCGGTGGGGTCGGTCGTGCCGGCCAGCATGCCATCGGGCCCATAACCCATCGCCCACACCCCGCCGCCGGTATCACGCATGCCGGTCAGACGCGACAGCCCGTCATAGCTGAACTCCCAGGCCGAACCGTCCGGCAACTCCACCGCCGCCAGGTTCCCCAGGTCGTCGTAACGCTCGGCCACGACCCGGCCCAGCGGATCAGTCGTACGTTCCCGCTCACCATGATCACCGTGCTCGATGCAGGTGCGCCCGCCCTCCGCATCGACGACCGCCGTCAAACGCCCGGCCGCCGTGTACTCGAAACGCGTCTGGGCCCCATCAGGATCGGTCCTACTCGCCAGGGCGCCAGTGCCCTGGTCATAGGCATACTCGGTCCTGTGACCCAACGGCGTGACAGCAGCGGTGACCCGCCCCGACCGGTCGCGCTCCAACCGAGCCGTGTTACCGGCCGCATCGGTGGAACTGACCAGATCACCGCGCTCGTCGTAACCGAAACACACCCGCGCACCAGTAGGATCGGTGATCTGCATCAACAACCCGTCACGCCACACCATGGCCGTGACACCACCCTCGGCGTCCCGCACCCGGCACGGCCCGCGCTGGCCGGGCTCGTACTCGTAACTGGTGACAGCCACCCGGTCGGCACCACCATCGCTGCCGTCGTCGACGTTGGACACGCGGGTCTGTACGAGCCGATCCAGCTCGTCCCACGTCTGGTCGATCCTGGCTCCCGACGCCAGCCGCCGCGTCACCAGTCGGCCCCTGGCGTCGTACACCGACACCGTCTCGGACCCATCCCGCTCACGGACCCACACCGGGTTCCCGTGCCGGTCATAACCGGTCGACTGACGACGCCCATCCGCGTCCACCAAACCCACCAGCCGCCCATTGCGGTCATGAATCCACGTATTGCCCCGCGAACCGTCCTCGTCACTGGTCGCGGTGATACCACCGGACAAGTACGCATACCGGGTCACCCGCCCGAAAGACGAACGTTGCCTGGACACCCGGCCCTGCTCGTCGTAGCTGTTGGCGACCTCCACGACACCATCGGCGTCGACGATCGCCTCGATCAGCCCGGCCTCGTTCCACCGGTACCGGCGGCGGACCCCAGCACCTCTACGCGCCTCCAGCAGCCGCCCTGACCCGTCATAGACGTAGTCGACCCGCCGACCATCATCGGCCACTACCGCCGCCACGCGCCGGCCATCACCGGCCCACACCAACTCCAGGCTGCGGCCCCACACGTGCTCCAACCGCACCAGACGCCCACCAGTGTCATAAGACAACACGACACCGGTGCCATCACCCTCACTGGTGCTACGCACCCGCCCGGCCGCATCGACCTGCCACACTAGGCCCCACGAGGACGACACCCGCCACCCGCCAGCAGGCAACGCCTCCAGCCACAGGTTCTCACCGATCGCCCGCCCCCAGCCCTGGCCCATACGAGGAAACACCACGACCCGGCCGTCGAACAACCGCAGCCTGGCACCCTCATCATCAACCGTCAGCCCGGCCTCGCACCACGACGACCAGCCCGGCCCGAACGCCCCCGACCCCGGGTTCAACGCGCTGTAGGATCGCCGCCACGACAACACACCGGCCACACCCGTGAACCCCAGGTCGTCCTCAACCTCCACGAAATTACCCGTGAACGCGTTCACCGGGTCATCGCTGTAACCAGTCGTCGGCGGCGAACCATAAGCCGTCGGCGGATCCACCTGCAGATCCTCACGACTCGCTTGCACCCCCACGGCGGCCAGCGCCGCCCCGAGCGCCGGGTCCGGCACACTCGCCACACCATCACCTGCGCCAGCGTCCTCGAACGCCCCCGCCACCACATCCGCCCAGCGGGCGTCGTTCTCGTTCTGCTCCAGCCACGAGTCCAACGTCCCGATCACGCTCGAGGCGTCCAGCGTCGCCCAGGAACAACTCATGGTGAAATCGTCACATTGACCCGTCAGGGTGCCAGACAACCCCGACAACTCGCCATCGGCCGCTCTCGAACTGGTCGCGAACGACCGCAGATTCGTCGGAGACCCACTTGTCACCCCACCAGAAGACCCCGTCCCGGTCATCTCCTGACGCGCAGCAGGACTCGCAGCAGCCACCGTCTTCGACGCCGAAGCACTCTTCTCCGCATCAGAAATCTCATCAAACGGCGGCTCCTCACCACCGAAGATCTTGTCGACGACCTTCTTCCCGAGATTCCTGTTCGCGACCCGCTGCGCCCACTCCCGGGCCTGTCGGCGCCGATTGTTCTCAGCCCGCGCCTTCTCGTCCAGATCCTCCACATCAGAAGCCACCTGACGCAGAACCCGGGCGATCTCGTCCGAATCACTCAACTGGGTCGTGCCGTTCTGCGAAAACAACGTCGCGTAATAACCCTGGAAATCAACCAGGCCATTCGACCGGTACCCAGCCCGCGCCCCCCGCTGGCCCTCCAGTTTCGACGCCGCGCTGCGGAACGCCGACTCCAACGACCCCGACACGCCGAAGTCGTAGTCGACATCCGGCATACCCTTCAAATTGTCAAGATTGGCCTCATCAACCTTCACGAGCATCGCCTCCAAGGGGTGAACCCCCAGCCCTCAAGGAGACGGCCCGGGCCCGCAACGACAGCTGGGCCCAGCAGACGCCCGCCTCCAGTCAGACCAGGGATGGAACAGCAGAACCGCGTACAACCCAGCACATTAACACTGCACGCCCACGACAAGCACCCGCTCACAGCGCGAGACGGGCATCAGCCAGCAGGGCCGGTGTGCTCTGCCGTTCACACGGCTCAGCCATCGGAACCTTGACGTCGTCTCATCGTCTGCGCATGAGCGCCAGGAACCCGCTCATCGCCTGCGCATGAGCGCCAAGAACATCGCATCGGTGCCATGCCGGTGGGGCCACAGCTGGACGAAGCGGGGGTCGGTGGCTGCGGCGGTGTCGGGCACCTCCGGGATGAGGGACGGCGCGTCGAGAAGCTCCACCCTGTCCTCGACGCTCGCCACGACGTCCGCGGTCTCGGCGCGGTGGGGTGAGCAGGTGACGTAGGCGATCAGGCCGCCGTCGGGCACCGAGCCGAGGGCCACGTCGAGCAGGTCCTGCTGCAGGGGCACGAGTTCGTCGAGATCGGCGGGCAGGCGGCGCCAGCGCGACTCGGGGCGGCGGCGCAGCGCCCCCAGGCCGGAGCAGGGCACGTCGGCCAGGACCGCCTGGAAGGAGGCCTCGTCCCAGGCCGGTTCGCTGCCGTCGGCGACGATCATCTGGTGTCCGCTCCGGTCGTAGCGGCGCAGGGCGAGGCTCACGAGGCGGGCGCGGTGCGGCTGGGCCTCGTTCGCGACGAGGAAGGCGCCGTGCTCGGCGGCCAGGCCGCGCAGCAGGGCGCTCTTGCCGCCGGGTCCCGCGCACAGGTCGAGCCAGCGGGGCCCGCTCAGGCCCTCGGCTCGGCTCAGCGCCAAGCAGACGAGCTGGCCGCCCTCGTCCTGCACGCCGGCCCGGCCGGTGCGCACCGCCTCGACCTCGGCCGGGTCGCCTCCGCGGTGCGCGCCCCAGGGCGACCAGCGGGTGGGGGTCGCGCCGGCGGCGAGCAGTTCGTCGCGTTCGCACAGGCCGGGGCGCACGACGAGCGTCGGCTCGGCGGCCTCGTTGTCGGCGGCCAGAGCCGGTTCCAGCTCGTCGGGGCCGAGCAGATCGGCGTAGGCGTCGATGATCCACCGCGGGTGGCCGGTGCGCAGCTCGCGTTCACGGTCCGGGTCGTCGCCGGCGATGAGCGTGCACCACTGCCCGAACGGGCGGGCGATGATCCGGCGCATGACGGCGTTGGTGATGCCGCAGGCGCGCTCCCCCACCACATGGGCGGCCAGGTCGACGCTCGTGTCGACGGCGGCGCGGTCGGGCACGCGCATGGCCAGCCCCTGGTGGGCGCCGAGCCGCAGCACGTCGACGAGGTCGGGTTCGAGGTCGTCGAGGCTGCGGCCGGAGGCCTGCTCGATGATGGCGTCGTAGCTGCCGGCCATGCGGCAGGTGCCGAAGACGAGTTCGGTGACGAAGGCGGCGTCGCGGCCGGTGATCCGCTGCTCGGCCAGGAGACGGCTGCAGGCCAGGTTGGCGTAGGCGCCGGAACGGCCGATGTCACGCAGCGCCTCCAGAGCGGTGCGCCGCGGCCGGTCGAGCGGCCGCCTGGTGCCGCCGCGCCCGTCACGGCTCCGGCCGGGGCGGCGCCCTCCTCGGTCATCGGCAGAGCGCGAGGGGTTGCGCGGGAACTCCTGGCGGCGGGGCCGGTTCTGCCCGCTCATTGCCGACCCTGCCCGTAGCCAGACGGGTCGTCGAAGCGGGCGCCCCGGGCGGGTCTGGCGCCCCCGGCCCAGTCCGC
>NZ_CAUTOU010000080.1:0-8892 GCF_963539965.1 uncultured Propionibacterium sp. | reverse complement strand
CCCGTCCAAGCAGGTGGGGCCCCGACGGTCCTGCCCGTCATCGGGGCGGCCGTCGCCGGCCGGGCCGCGCCGCTCAGGCGGACCACCGCAGGTAGCCGGCCAGGCCGATGCCGCAGAAGCCGATGCCCCAGCGCAGCGCCTTCTCGGGGATGAACCGCTGGACGACCGGCCCCAGCCAGCCGCCGAGGAAGAAGCCGATCGCCAGGGCCACCGCGGCCGCCCAGTCCACCCGGCCGCTGGGGATGAAGCAGAGCCCGGCCGCCAGATTGGACACCGACAGGAGGGTCGTCTTGAACCACACGGCCTTCCCGAAGGACATGCTGGTACCCAGACTCGTCAGCGCGAGGAAGATCACCCCGGCACCCGCGCCGAAGTATCCGCCGTAGACGCACACGCAGAACAGCAGCGCGGCGTAGACCCGGGCGGGCCAAGCGCCCCCGGACCGGAGCCGCTTGATGCGCGGGCCGGCCAGCAGCAGGACGGCGGCCAGCAGCACCAGATGGGGGACGACGCGCACGAAGGCGCCGTCGCCGCCGGCGAGCAGCAGCAGCCCACCGACCAGGCCGCCGGCCGCCGCGACGACGGCCTGGACGACGACCGCCCTGCGGGGCGTGCCGCCCATGTACCGCCCGGCGCCCCTGAGCGTCGAGCCGAGTCCCGTGGTGACCATGCCGAGCGTGTTCGTCACATTGGCCGACACCGGCGGCAGGCCGACCGCCAGCAGCACCGGGTAGCTGACGAGCGAGGCCAGGCCCGTCAGATAGCCGATGAGCCCGGCCCCCACTGCGGCGGCCAGGACGATGAGGAGGTTCAAGCCGGTCACGCGGCCTGACCCTAGTCCCTCCGCCGCGCGCCCCGCCCCGCCGGCCGGTGCGCGACCGAGCGCGTGCAGGAGGCCGGAGGGCCGGATCGGGGCGCGTGCGGGAGGAGCGGCCGGGCGCCTGCGAGGGCGTTGCCCCTTAATCTGGGTGCATGATCACCGAGCCACCAGTTCTGCCCGAACCCTGCGAACGGCCCGAGGAGATCCCCTGGGCGATGCAGTTCGTCGTCCTGCGCGACAAGCACGCCATGGCCCGCGAGGTGGACGTCTGCGAGGCCGCCGCCCGTGCCGTCGTGGCCCTGCTGGACGACGAGCGCTGCGCGCCGGGCGGGCCCTGGAACGAGGCCGTTCGCACCTGGACCGGCGGCCGCATCCGCAAACTGGTGCGCCGCGCCGATGGCAAGCGCTGGGACGACGTCCAGCTGCTGCCCGGCGTGCTCGTCACCCAGGACGGGCCCGACGGCTTCGGCCCGGCCGGTGTGCGGGCCTTCCCGCCCGGCCCGGTGCGTCCGTTGCCGAGGGCCCTGGCCAAGCTGCAGATGGGCGGCACGAGCTTCCCGCCCGAGCACGGGAGCTCCAGCACCGGGGCCCTGGCCGTCATCGAGGCGAGTCCGCTGGAGGAGCTCACCAGCGGCAAGCTCGCGGCCCAGTGCGCTCATGCCGCCCAGCGCCTCTACGAGATCTCCGACGCGGTCCATCGCGACGCATGGCGGGCCGACGGGTTCCGCGTCGAGGTGCGCTGGCCGAGCCCTGACGAGTGGACTGCCGGCTCCCGCCCGGTGAGCGTCATCGACGTCGGCTTCACCGAGCTCGCCGGCCCCGCCGAGACGACGAGGGCCGCGTGGCGCGCTGACCTGTAGACCGTCCGCCGGCCCCGGCGTCGCGATCGCGTCCCACTCGTCCGGGGAACGGGTCGAGGTGTTCGCCCACGGCTGGAGCGCATTCCGCCGGATGGATTGGTTGCCACCTACCGATTGCTCTATGGTGGCCGGAATCCGACGACCATCCCCGCAGCTGCGTCACCGGCACCACGGCGCGGAAAGGCTCCTCATGCAGATCGCACGTCGTTCGCTGCTGGCCGCGGGCGGCCTCATGGCCCTGGCGGCCTGCTCCTCCGACGATCCGACGGGCAGCTCCTCGACATCGGCGCAGGGCCCGGCGGCCGGTTCGACGGTCGTCGTGGCCTCCCAGCAGTACTACTCGAACGAGATCATCGCCGAGCTCTACGCGCAAGCCCTCGAGAACGCCGGCCGCACCGTCGAGCGGCAGTTCCAGATCGGTCAACGCGAGTTCTACATGCCCGAGCTCGAGTCCGGCGCCCTCGACCTGATCCCGGAGTACGGCGGCAATCTGCTGCAGTACTACGACAAGTCGAGCACCGCCTCCGACGCCGAGGCGATAGCCCGGGCCCTCGTCGACGCCCTGCCCAGCGGTCTGCACGTCCTCGCTGCGGCCGAGGCCTCCGACCAGGACTCCTACACCGTCACCCGCGCCAGCGCCGACCGGTACGCCCTGGGCTCCATCGGCGACCTGTCGAAGATCGGCGGCACCGTCACGGTCGCCGCCAACTCCGAGTTCGCCACGCGCCTCTACGGCACCGACGGTGTGAAGAACATCTACGGCGTCGACATCGACGTGCTCGGGGTGGAGGACTCCGGCGGCCCGCTCACCGTCAAGGCGCTCACCGATGGGCGGGCCCAAGCCGCCGACATCTACACCTCGGACCCGGCGATCGACACGAACGACCTGGTCGTGCTGGAGGACCCGCGGAACCTCATCCTGCCGCAGCGCGTCACCCCGCTCGCCTCCGCGAAGATCGGCGACGCGGACGCCGCCGCCATCGCCGAGGTCAACGCCCGGCTGACCAGCGATGAGCTGCGCGGGCTCAACCGCCAGTCCACCGTCGAGCAGCGCTCCAGCGCCGACATCGCCAGGGACTGGCTGTCGGCCAAGGGCATCGTCGCCGCCTGAGCGGTCTCCCGGCCCGGGCGCGTCTCGTCATCGGCCCAGCCCAGCGTTGCGGCGCGTCGTGCACGACGCGTCATCGCCCGGAGACGTCGACGTCTCCGGGCGATGACGGGTGCGCGAGTCGCGGGGTTCGGCCCGGATCAGGGCTGGACGTCGTTCACCTCGAGTTCGGGGAACCGGCCCAGGGCGGTGGACAGATAGCGGTCGCCCGAGTCCGGGAGGATGGCGACGACGAGCTTGCCCTTGTTCTCCGGGCGGGCGGCGACCTGCAGGGCGCCGACCAGGGCGGTGCCGGAGCTGATGCCGGTGAAGATGCCCTCGGCAGTGCCCAGCCGCCGGGCCTGCTCGATGGAGTCCTCATCGGTGATGTCGAGGACCTCGTCGTAGATCGAGGTGTCGAGGGTGTTCGGGACGAAGCCGGTGCCGATGCCCTGGAGCCCGTGAGGGCCGGCGGGCCTGCCGTTGAGGATCGCGCTCTTGGCGGGCTCGAGGCCGATCAGCCGGACGCCCGGGTTCTGTTCCTTGAGGTACCTCCCGGCGCCCGACAGGGTGCCGCCGGTGCCGATGCCGGCGACCAGGATGCCGATCTCGCCGTCGGTGTCGGCCCAGATCTCCGGGCCGGTGGTCCGGTAGTGGATGTCCGGATTGGCCGGATTGTCGAACTGGCCCAGCAGCACCGAGTCGGGATCGGCCTCGTGCAGCTGCCCGGCGTAGGCGATGGAGCCCTTGATGGCCAGCGGGCCGGGGGTCAGGATCACCTCGCCGCCGTAGGCCTGGATGAGGGCGCGGCGCTCGACCGACAGGCTGGCCGGCAGGACGACCTTCACCCGGTAGCCGCGGGCGGTGCCGACGGCGGCCAGACCGATGCCGGTATTGCCGCTGGAAGGCTCGATGATGGTGCCGCCGGGCTTCAACAGGCCCTTCTCCTCGGCGTCGACGATCATGGCCAGGGCGATGCGGTCCTTGACCGAGCCGGCCGGATTGAAGTACTCGAGCTTGAGGGCGATATTGGCGTCCTCGGCGTTGTTCGCGGCCAGGAAATGGGGGGCGCGCACGAGCGGGGTGCCGCCGATGAGTTCGGTGATGGAGGAATGAATTCCGGACATGACAATTCCTTGAGAATCTGGAGGGTACGGGGGCCTCGAATCATTGGTCACTGATCCGAATGGGATTTCGCCGATCCACCGTGCCTGTCCGCTCAGGGGCCACGAGTGCAAGCAGGGGGGCTGAGGGGGCGGGATCGACCGGGCGGGCCCGCCTGGCGCGTGCATGACGAGCACGCCGCGACGACAGGACCGCGATCAGCGGGAACGGCTGCGACACATCGCCGCGGAGGCGACGCGCATCATGTCGATGTGGCGCCGGGCGACGAGGTGGACCATGATCAGCACTTTAGCGCATGAATTCGGTACGGGCAAAATCGGATTTCGTCCCGTGGGGCCGAATCGGGGCCGCGGGCAATTCCGCCCACGCTCGTCCCCGGACGGTCGCGGCCGTCTCGCGGAGCCGGGCGCGCACGGTGGTGTCGTCCGCCCGCCGCCGCTCATCGGTGCGAGCATTGGACCATGAGCACGCAGCAGCAGAACGCCTCGACCACTCCCGACTTCCGCGCCATGGGCGTCGGCCTCGCCGATCATCTCGGCGCCCTGCGGCGGGAGCTCCACCAGATCCCCGAGCTCGGCTTCGACCTGCCCCTGACGAAGGCCCGTCTCCTGGCCGAGCTCACCGGCATGCCCGTCGAGATCCACGAGTTCGACGGCTGGTCGGCATTCGTCGTCGTCGTCCGCGGCGGCAGGCCCGGCCCGGTGGTGCTCGTGCGCGGCGACATGGACGCCCTGCCCGTGGTCGAGGACTCCGGCGAGGACTTCGCCTCCACCAACGGCGCCATGCACGCCTGCGGCCACGACATGCACATGTCCGCCCTCGTCGGCGCGGTGAAGATGATCGCCGACCAGCGCGCCGGGCTGTCCGGCTCGGTCATGTTCATGTTCCAGCCCGCCGAGGAGACCGCCCGCGGCGCCAAGCGGATGCTCGACGAGGGCCTGCTCGGGATCGCCGGCGAGCGCCCGGCCGTCGCCTGGGGCGTCCACGAGGTGCCCGCTCCTGCCGGTACCGTGCACGTGCGCGCCGGCGCCCAGATGGCCTCGAACTGCCAGCTGCTCGTCACCTTCCGGGGCAGGGGCGGGCACGGCTCGGCCCCGGACACCGCCATCGACCCGGTGCCGGCCGTCCTCGACCTCGGCCAGCAGCTCCAGATGCTCGTCACCCGCGAGTTCAGCGTCTTCGACCCGGTCGTGTGCACCGTCACCCGGCTCGACGCCGGGAAGATGTACAACGTCATCCACGACCGGGCCGGCCTCGGCGCAACGATCCGCGCGATCTCCAAGGACACCACCGACCGCTTCGGCGGGCGTGCCGTCGAGATCGCCGAGCTGGTGGGCCGGATCCATCGCTGCGGGGTGGAAGCCGAGTTCCACGTCAACTGCCCGACCACCTTGAACGATCCGCGCGCCGCCCGCGTCGCGCTGGAGGTCGCCCGCGGCCTCTTCGGCGATGACCGGGTCATCGAGATGGACCGGCCCGTCATGGCCAGCGAGGACTTCAGCCATGTGCTGGAGCAGGTGCCCGGGGCCTTCCTCTTCATGGGCGCCCTGCCCGACGGCGTCGACCCCGACGGCGCCCCTCAGCTGCACTCGCCGCAGGCCCGCTACGACTCGGGGGTCCTCGGCGACCAGGCCGCCCTGCTGGCCGCCCTGGCCTGGACCGGCGAGCTGCCCACCGCCTGACGGCGGGAGGGCCCGCCGCGTGACGACGTGACGGCCCCTCCACCCGTCGGGGGAGCCGTCGCCGGGCCGCCCGGTCAGACCCGCCTGGTGACCGGGTCCTCCGCCGACCAGGGGAAGGTGATCCACCGGCTGGTGTCCTTCCACGAGAAGTCGGGCCGGATGACGGTGGTGGGCTTGGTGTACAGCACCGCCGAGCGCACATCGGCGCCGTAGCCGTTGAGAAGGTCGATGACGAGCTTCATCGTGCGGCCCGAGTCGACGACGTCGTCGACGACCAGCAGTCGTTTGCCCTTGATCGACTCGGTGTCGAGCAGGGGGGCGAGCAGGATCGGAGCGGGCAGGGTCTGCGCGACGCCGGTGTAGAACTCCACATTGATGGCGTCGGTGAGCTTCACGCCGAGCGCGTAGGTCAGCGCGCCGCCCGGGACCATGCCGCCGCGGGCCACCGCGATGAGGACCTCCGGCTCGAAGCCCGAGTCCGCGATGGTCTGGGCCAGTTCCCGTGTCGCCGCGCCGAAACCCTCCCAGGTGAGAATCTCCTTCTCGTCCGCCTCGTCAGCCGCCATGGCGTGCATCCTAGCTTCCCGCCCGCGATCCCCCGGTCCCGGCGGGCGGCTCGTCGAGGAGCCTGACGAGGACGGCCACGTCGAGCCAGCGCCCGAACTTGCGCCCGAGCTGGGGCAGCACCCCGCAGCCGGTGAAGCCGAGACGTTCGTGGAAGGCCAGCGAGGCCTCGTTCTGCGCATCGACGAGGCCCACCATGGCGTGCAGCCCGGCCCGCTGGGCCAGCCCGATCAGGGCGTCCATCAGGGCCGAGCCGATGCCCTCGTTCTCGTGGCCCGGCGCGGTGTACACGCTGTGCTCCACCGTCAGGTCGTAGCCGCCCAGCTCGCGGAAGCGGCCGTAGGCGGCGAAGCCGACCACCTGGTCGTCCTCGTCGGCGGCCACCAGGACGGGAAGGCCCTCGCGCCTGTGCCCGGCCAGCCGGGCAAGCCACTCGGCCTCCGTGCCGGGCCGTAACTCGTAGCTCGCGGTGGTGGCCACGCCCTGGGCGTTGTGGATCGCGCAGATGGCGGCCGCGTCCGCGTCCCGTGCCGGTCTGACCGCAGGCGTGCTCGACATGCCGATGATGCTACGCCTGCCCTAGACTGGGCGCCGACCATTCGACGCTGTCGACGAATCTACGAAGGGCATCATCCGTGACTGCACTCACTTGGACCGAAGAGGACCGCAAGGCGGTCGACGTCGCTCGTATCCTGGCCGCCGATGCCGTCCAGAGCACGGGCAACGGCCACCCCGGTACGCCGGTGTCGCTGGCCCCCGTGGCCTACCTGCTCTACCAGAAGGTCATGAACACCGATCCCGGGGACCCCAAGTGGATCGGTCGCGACCGCTTCGTGCTGTCCGCAGGCCACGCCTCGGTGATGCAGTACGCCCAGCTCTACCTGGGCGGCCTGGGGCTGGAGCTCGACGGCCTGAGGCAGTTGCGCAAGGCCCGCTCCAGGACGCCGGGCCACCCCGAGTACGGCCACACCGACTTCATCGAGTGCACCACCGGACCGCTCGGCGCCGGCATCTCGATGGCCGTCGGCATGGCCATGGCCGCCCGCTACGAGCACGGCCTGTACGACCCGGAGGCGGCTCCCGGCGAGTCGGTCTTCGATCACTTCGTCTACGCCGTCGCCGGTGACGGCTGCATGCAGGAGGGCGTCCAGTCCGAGGCCGTCTCGCTCGCCGGCGCCCAGGAGCTCGGCAACCTGGTCGTCATTTACGACGCGAACCGCATCACCATCGAGGGCGACCCGGCGATCACCTTCGGCGAGGACGTGCTGGCCCGCTACGCGGCCTGCGGCTGGCACACCGCCGAGGTCGACTGGACCAACGGGGGCACCTCGTACGAGGAGGACGTCCAAGGGCTCTACGAGGCCATCGAGGCGGCCAAGAAGGTCACCGACAAGCCCTCCATCATCAAACTCGACACCATCATCGGCTGGCCGCTGCCGACCAAGCAGGGCACCGAGGGAATCCACGGCGCGGCCATCGGCACCGACGAGATCAACGCGATGAAGGCGATCCTCGGCCTGCCCCCCGAGCCCTTCGCCTTCGACGGGTCAGTCGTCGAGCGCACCCGGGCCGCCCTGGCGTCCCGCGCCGCCGCCGCCCGCGCCGCCTGGGATGAGCGCTTCGAGGCCTGGCGGGCCGCCAACCCGGAGCAGGCCGCCACCCTGGCCCGCGTCCGGGGCGGCGAGCTGCCCGCCGACCTGGAGCTGCCCGTCTTCGAGGCCGGCAGGCTGAGCACCCGCAAGGCCTCCGGCAAGGTGCTCACCGCCCTGGCTCCCCAGCTGCCCGAACTGTGGGGCGGCTCGGCCGACCTGGCCGGTTCGAACAACACCACGATGGGCGGTCAGGAGTCCTTCCTGCCGGCCCATCGCGCCGATGACACCTGGCCGGGCGGCCCCTACGGCCGGGTGCTGCACTTCGGCGTCCGTGAGCACGCCATGGGCGGTGCCCTCAACGGCATCAACGTGGGCGGCCTGTCCCGCGCCTACGGCGGCACGTTCTTCGTGTTCGCCGACTACATGCGCCCGGCCGTCCGCCTGGCCGCCCTGATGGGTGTGCCCTCCACCTTCGTATGGACGCACGACTCCATCGGCGTCGGCGAGGACGGCCCCACGCACCAGCCGATCGAGCACCTGGCCGCCTACCGGGCCATTCCCGGCCTCGACGTCGTCCGCCCGGCCGACGCCAACGAGACAGCCGTGGCCTGGGCCCAGATCCTGCGCACCACCGATCGCCCCGCCGGCATCGTGCTGAGCCGCCAGGACCTGCGCACCGTCGATCGCGGCGGTGGCGAGTTCGCCCCCGCCTCCCGGGCGGCCAAGGGCGCCTACGTCCTGCGGGAGGCGCGGGACGGCGCCCCGCGGCTCATCCTCATCGCCACCGGTTCCGAGGTGCAGCTGGCTCTCGACGCCCAGGACGAGCTCGAGGCCGCCGGCGTCGCCACCCGGGTCGTCTCGATGCCCTGTCAGGAATGGTTCGATGCCCAGCCCGATGCGTACCGGGAGCAGGTGCTGCCCGCAGCCGTCACCGCCCGCGTGAGCATCGAGGCCGGCCTGGCCCTCGGCTGGAGCCGGTACGTCGGAGCCGGTGGCGCCTGCGTGAGCATCGAGCACTTCGGTGCCTCCGCGAGCGGCGATCTCCTGATGACCGAGTGCGGTTTCACCACCGAGCACGTCGTCGGGGTCGCCACATCGCTCCTGTGAGCACGTCGGCCCCGCGGATCGCCGGGCGGTCCCGGCCGGGGCGGCTCCGGCGGCC
>NZ_CAUTOU010000079.1:0-8921 GCF_963539965.1 uncultured Propionibacterium sp. | reverse complement strand
CCGCACGGCGCGGCGGCGCGGGGGTCGGAGCCCCCCCCCCGCCCACACCGGGGTTGGTGCCGCCCCCCAGCGGGCCGCCCACCTCCGCATCCACGGTCGCATCCGCCCGAGCCGCGGCAGCGGATAGTTTGGGGCGCATGGATCCCATCGAGCGCCTCATCGTCGCCGAATCGCCCGGCCATGCCGGTCACGTGCTGATCATCAACTCCCCCGGCCTGGCCGAGACGGCACAGCGGATCGCGCCGGCGGTGAGCATGTGGTGCGACGACCGCCGCGACGCCGATGAGGCGCCCGCCGATCTGCTGCTGGAGCGCCTCGAAGAGTCCTCGCTGGCCGGTATCGACCTGGTGTGGCTGCGCCTGCCCAAGGCCCTGTCGGCCCTCGACGACTACGCCGAACGCCTGGCCTCGTGGACCGCCCCCGGGGTCCGGGTGATCGCCGCCGGCCGCCAGAGGAGCATGACGCACTCGATGAACGGCGTGCTCGGACGCCATTTCGACGCGGTCTCGGCCTCGCTGGGCGTCGCCAAGTGCCGCGCTCTGAGGGCCTCGCTGCCGAAGAAGGGCGGGCTGCGCTGGCCGCGTGAGGGACTGCATCCCGAGCTGGGCATCGGCGTCATCGCCCACGGCGAGGTCTTCGCCACCAGCCGGGTGGACGACGGCACCCGCCTGCTCGCAGAGCTGTGCGGGGACATCCACGGCGACGACCTGCTCGACCTGGGCTGCGGCTCGGGCATCCTGGCCACCCTGCTGGCCCGCGCCAACCCCGGCGCCACCGTCCACGCCGTCGACGTGAGCCGGGCGGCCGTCGAGTCGACGACGCTGACGGCCGAGGCCAACGGCGAGCACGTGCAGGTGCACTGGGCGCCCGGCCTGGACGGCTGGGAGACCGGCGGCCTGGACGTCATCGTCACCAATCCGCCCTTCCACCGCGGCATCGCCAAGGACTCGGAGCCGGCCCTGGCCATGTTCGACGACGCCGCCCGCGTGCTGCGCCCCGGAGGCGAACTGTGGTGCGTCTACAACTCGCACCTGCCATGGCGCAAGCGGCTCAACGAGAAGATCGGCGGAACGACCGTCGTGAGGCAGAGCCCCTTCTACACGGTCACTCGCACGGTCGCCCGCTGACCCGCCCCGGCCCGGACGGCGCCGAACAGGCCCGCGAACACCGCCCATGCATCCGCGCGCCTGCGAAAGACGCGGCCGGAGAGGCGCCCCGGCGGAAGGGCGGAGGAGCACCGCTCCGGCAGAAGGATGCTCCGGCGAAGGCGGACGGGACGCCCGGCGGAGTGCGGCGGGGCACCCGTTTTGGGGACTCCTCGTCGCACCGGAATTGCCGTTATCGTGCGGCTCATGGCCAGGTCGAAGAACTGGAAGAAGAGGTGGCTGCCGAACCAGCACGGCGCCTGGGCGATGCTCATCGTCCCCTTCGTCGTGGGCGCCCTGAGCCGTCAGCGCGCAGCCGGCCTGCCGCCGTGGTGGATCCCGCTGGCCGTCATGTGGATCATCGGGTACTGCCTGTTCGCGCAGACCGTCAGCTGGGTGAAGATGCCGGCCGGGCGCCGCCCCGGCCTGCGCGCGCCGATCACCGCCTATCTCGTCGTCTGCGCGCTCTGCGGAGTCGTCGTCCTGGCCCTGCACGGGTGGGCGCTGGCGATCTGGCTGATCGGTTTCGCGCCACTCATCGCTGTGGCGTTCGCCCTGGTCAGGAACCACGAGGAGCGCTCGGTCACCTCGGGCATGACGACCGTGGCGGCGGCCTGCCTCATGTTCTACGTGCTGCGCTGCGGGGGCTGGCCGCTCCTCGATCCGGGCCTGCACGACGGGCTGACGGGCCTGCTGCTGTACGGCTACTTCGCCGGGACGGTCTTCCACGTGAAGTCCTTCATCCGCGAGAAGGACAGCCCGGCGGCCGCCCGGAACTCGGCCTGCTGGCACGCGGCCTGGCTCGCCGCGGCCGTCCTCGTCTGCGGGCCGTGGCTCGGCCTCGGCTCGGCCTGGTGGATCGTCTTCTTCGCCGTGGCCCTGGCCCGCACGACGATCATGAAGCGCATGCAGAACAGCGGCTTCCCCTTCAGGGCGGGGACGCTGGGCGTCGTCGAGATCATCCTCAGCGCGGCGTCGATCGCCTGCTCGCTCGCCTGAACGGGCCACCGCGGGCGCACGGGGACGGCCCGCGCCCGGTTAACGTAAGGGCATGACCATTCCCGCACCGATGCTCCGCCTGAGCAACGCCACCAACGGCGCAGTCGAGATCCCGCAGCTGGGCCTCGGCACCTACAAGGTGCCCCCCGAGAGGGCCGAGGGCGTCGTCGCCGCAGCCCTCGAGGCCGGCTACCGGCACATCGACACCGCGCAGATGTACGAGAACGAGGCCGGCGTGGGCCGGGCACTCGCCGCGAGCGGCATCGATCGCGACCAGCTGTTCGTCACGAGCAAGCTCGACAACTGCAACCACGGCCATGATGACGCCCTGCGCGCCATCGACAGGTCCCTTCAGGACCTGCGGCTCGAGAGGCTGGACCTGTTCCTCGTCCACTGGCCCATGGCCGCCGTCACGAATCTCGTCGAGACCTGGCAGACCATGATCGAGATCCTGCAGTCCGGCCGTGTCCGAGCCATCGGCGTCTCGAACTACCAGGCCGATCACCTGCGCACGATCACCGACGCCACCGGCATCGCCCCGGCCGTCAACCAGATCGAGATCAGCCCGTACCTGACGCAGGAGCCGCTGCGCGCCCTGCACGGCCAGATGGGCATCGTCACCGAGGCCTGGTCGCCGCTGGCCCGCGGCAAGATCGCCGACGACCCGGCGATCCGGGCGATCGGCGACGAGCTGGGCCGCACGGCCCCGCAGGTCGTCCTGCGCTGGCACATCCAGCGCGGGGACGTCGTCTTCCCCAAGTCGATGCACCGCGAGCGCATCGCCGAGAACGCCCGGCTGTTCGACTTCGGGCTCTCGCCGGCCCAGATGGACGCGATCAGCGCCCTCAATCGGGACGAGCGCCAGGGCAGCCACCCCGACATGGTGCAGTGGACCAGGCGCCCCTGACGCACTGGTCCGGGCGGCGCATCGGCCCGTCACTGGTGCGCCCACCGCTGGAAGAACCAGGGCAGGGCCCAGGAAGCCGTACACGGTCCCGCGCTCGATGCGCCCGCGGCCGGCGGATCCGGCAGGAGCCGCGAGCCCGGCGCCGCCCCGCGGCGCGCGTCCCGATAGCCTTGACCCCATGCCGCGTTTCGAGCCCTTTCCCGCGCTGCGCTATGCACCGCAGACCGACCTTGACGCCGTCATCGCACCGCCCTACGACGTGCTGAGCGACGCCGACATCGACGAGCTGGAGGCCCGCGATCCCCACAACATCGCCTGGATCGACGACCCGCGCGGTGGCCGGGACCGCTACGAGAAGGCCGATCAGCTTCTCCGCCGGTGGCTGGCCGAGGGCTTCCTGGTGCCCGACGAGAGCCCCAGCTTCACCATCTACCGCATGGCCTTCACCGACGCCACCGGCGCCGACCGGGTCATCTCGGGCGTGCTCGGCGGCCTGGAGGTCGTCGACGAGGACGCCGGCGGCGTGCTCCCCCACGAGCGCACGACCAGGAAGGCGGTCACCGACCGCCTCGACCTGACCCGTGCCACGGCCACCAACGGTTCACCGGTATGGGGCCTGTCGCCGGCCCCGGGGCTGACGAGGGCCCTCCGGGCACCGGCCGAGCCGGCCGGCGAGATCACCGTCGATGGGGTGCGGCACAGCGTCGAGCGCATCACCGATCCGGCGCGCATCGCCGAGATCACCGCGATCATCGGCTCCGACGACGTGCTCATCGCCGATGGCCACCATCGTTACTCGATCTCGCGCAGCTACCGCGACGAGGTGCGCGAGGCCACCGGCCGCACCGACACCGAGGCCGAGCTGACGCTCGCCTTCGTCAACGAGCTGGTCGATGATCAGCTGTCCATCGAGGCCATCCACCGCCTGCTCGACGGCATCGGCTGGGACGACCTGGCCGCCGCGCTGGAGCGCTTCTTCACCACAGAGCCCTTGGACGAGGAGCTCACGCCGGCCACGCTGGCGCACATGGTCGCGCAGGGCCGTCTGGTGCTGCTGTCGCCCGAGGGCCGGGCCAGCTGGCTGATCGCCAGGCCGGGAGCCTTCGAGGGCGTCCGCTCGCTCGACGGCGCCTGGCTCGAGAAGGCCCTGGGCGACACCAGCGCCGTCCTCAGCTATCAGCACGGTCTGGACGAGATGCGCGAGGCCGTCACGAGCCACGCCGCCGGCGTCCTCATCCGCCCGACGAGCCTGGACGAGATCATGCGCACCGCTCGCGAGGGCCTGCTCATGCCGCCGAAGTCCACCTTCTTCACGCCGAAGCTGCGCACCGGCTTCGTCATGCGGCCCACCGCGTCGCTGCATCACTGAGCAGGGCGACGAGCCGGGCGGGTGGTGCGGGGCCTCCCCTGTGGGAGCGTCCTGGTGGTTTGTTGTTGTGGTGTTCATCGGTCGGGGTCGGTGAGTACGGAGGTCAGGTCGATGACCGTGACCTGTGCGGTGCCGGCCGGTCTGGTCACGGTCTCGGTGCCGGCCCGGCCGCCGGCGGTCCAGGTGACGGTCCAGGTGCGGGTCGCGGTCACGGTGTACCGGCCGGGGTGCTGCCAGGCGTGCCCGCAGTACGGCGACGGCGTGTTCCGCCCCGCCGGGCCCTGGTACGGGGCCGTGCGGCGGCAGTGCTGGGAGTGCCCGTCCCCGGTGTCGACCAGGAGTCCTCCCGGGGTGGCGGCGAGGTCGACGGCCAGCCCGTCCTGGCTGGCCCGTACGTGCCGGGGTTGTGGCCTGGGCGCGTGGAACCAGGTGTGGAAGCCCACCGCGGTGGCGCCCCACTCGTTGAGCCGCGGGTCCGGGTCCAGCAGGATCCCCTCCTCGTCCAGGGTCACCGTGGCCAGTGCTCGTCGTGCCGCCTCCACCGGGTCCGTCCCGCTGCCGGCGCCGACGGCGGGGGCGTCCCCGCCCAGGCGGACCCCCAGGAGCGTCCCGGGCGGGAGCCGTCCGGTGTCCCAGCCGCCCGGCTCCTGGGCCGCGGGGGCCGGGCCGCCGGCGTCGTCCATGGCCCGGTAGCCGGGCCGGTCGCTGGGCCCGTACGAGTCGCCGCCGCTGCCGGGCGCCCGGTACGAATCCGACGCGGACACCGAATAATCAGAACCATTGTCGTAAACGGCAGTATCCCCATTGAACCGTGATCGAGAATCAGTCGAGCAGCCGCCGGTTGCAGGATCACACCCCAAAGCGGCAGGCGACGAGATGACTTGAGAAATCAGAAAGCCAAGGAAAACGGTACCGAAAACTATTCTTCCGCGCATGAATCAACCGCCTTCTCTCTACTCGAAAAGATCTTGAGCTTGTCATCAACGTCATACTTGAAAAACACGCCTCCATTGTCGTAGCCGCTCGACACGGATTCACCGGAGGCATCCACCAACGGACTCATGGTGGAATCGATGCAGATCGTCAAGGAGATCAGCGAATCCGAGGGTGGATCTTCGGGGGTCTCTCTCATGATCCTGTACTCAGAGCGCGTCCCTTCTTTCATCCTGACTTGTCGGTCAACCATCTGCTGAAGAATTGATGCCTCCGACTGGGCGTACCAGCCCATGATGTAGTCGTTCATCTGCACCGGGACGCCGTTGACCCCGCCCTCGAGGAACGCCTGCTGCTCCAACTCGAAGTACGCCCGGTAGACCCGCTCCGCCTCCGCGTACAACTCCTCCTGCGCCGCCGAATCCTCCTGCGCCGCCGAATCCTCCTGCGCCGCCGAACCGCCCGGGGACGAGGGCGACGGGCCCGAGGAGACCGCACCCGAGGACGGGCCCGCCCCCGACGAACCGCACCCGCCCGCCAGCACGCACACCAGCACCCACGCACCGGATAGCAGAACACGAGCACGACACCGGACCATCGAACGAACCTCCACGACACCGAGGGGCCCCGACCCGCCAATCCTCGCACGTCCCCACCGGCTCGGAACAGGACACACGACCACCTGTGGACAACCCAAAACCCAAGCGGTGATCTCGGCCGACCGGCTCAGCCCAGCGCCAGCCCACCACGCACCCGCCGGCCCGCCCGCCCTGCTGTCATGGGCGGCAGACCGCGGCGATAAGGTCTGAGAGACGACCGGTGCGCCATCGGGCGTGCGCGGCCAAGAACCAGGAGAGGAACTATGACTGATCGCATTGCCAACGCACAGCTGCGCGGCAAGGTGATGAGCGCGGACGAGGCCGCCGCCCTCATCCCGGCAGGAGCCCAGATCGGCTTCGGCGGATTCACCGGATCCGGTTACCCCAAGGAGCTCCCCAAGGCTCTCGCCGCCCGTATCAAGGCCGCGCACGAGGCCGGCGAGGACTTCACCGTGAACGCCTTCACCGGCGCCTCCACCGCACCCGAGCTCGATGGCGTGCTCGCCGAGGTCGACGGCATGGGCTGGCGCATGCCTTACCAGTCCGACCCGATGCTCCGCAAGAAGATCAATGACGGCACCATCTTCTACACCGACATCCACCTGTCGCACTCGGCCCAGCTGGTGGCCGAGGGCTTCTGCGGCAAGCTCGACTTCGCCGTCGTCGAGGCCACCCGCATCACCACCGAGGGCAACATCATCCCGACCTCCTCGGTCGGCAACAACAAGACCTATCTCGACTGCGCCGAGAAGATCATCATCGAGGTCAACTCCTGGCAGTCCCTCGATCTGGAGGGCATGCACGACATCTGGAACGGCTATCTCACGCCGCCCAACCGCCCCGCCATCCCGATCGTCAAGCCCGGGAACCGCATCGGCGATGACTTCCTGACGATCGATCCGGGCAAGGTCGTCGCCATCGTCCTGACCGAGGACCCCGACCGCAACTCGCCGTTCAAGCCGATCGACGACGACTCGCGCGCCATCGCCGGCTATCTGCTCGACTTCTACGACAGCGAGGTCGAGCACGGCCGCATGCCCAAGAACCTGCTGCCGCTGCAATCCGGGGTGGGCAACATCCCGAACGCCGTGCTCGACGGCCTGCTGAAGTCCGACCTGGAGAATCTCACCAGCTACACCGAGGTCATCCAGGACGGCATGATCGATCTGATCGATGCCGGCAAGCTGCGCGTGGCCTCGGCCACGGCCTTCTCGCTGAGCCCCGATTACGCGCACAAGATGAACGAGAATGCGGCGAAGTACCGCAGCTCGATCGTCCTGCGCCCCCAGGAGATCTCGAATCACCCCGAGGTCATTCGCCGGCTGGGCGTGCTGAGCTGCAACGGCATGATCGAGGCCGACATCTACGGCAATGTGAACTCCACACATGTGTGCGGCACCCGCATGATGAACGGCATCGGCGGTTCGGGCGATTTCACGCGCAACGCCTACATCTCGGCGTTCGTCTCGCCCTCGACCGCCAAGAACGGCGCCATCTCGGCGATCGTCCCGATGGTGAGCCACGTCGACCACACCGAGCACGACGTCATGGTGATCATCACCGAGCAGGGCATCGCCGATCTGCGCGGCCTGGCACCCCGCCAACGCGCCAAGAAGATCATCGAGAACTGCGCCCACCCCGACTACCGGGCCCAGCTGACCGACTACTACGAGGCCGCGCTCGAGACCTCGAAGGCCAAGCACACGCCGCACGACCTGGGCCGCAGCTTCGACTTCCATCGCAGCTTCACCGAGAACGGCACGATGAGACTGGACTGACGCTCCTGGGCGCGACGGGGGATCGCACCCGCGGGGCGGTCCCCCGTGTCGTCGGCGGACAGTCCCATTCCCGGCAGACTCACCCCGGGCAGGACGAGCCCTGCGCCGCCGGCGGGCTCAGCCGAGCAGCAGGGCGCCCAGCTGGTCGGCGGTGTCGACGACGGCCAGCGGCCGCTCGGCGCGCAGCTCGCCGGCGCCGCCGGCTCCCCAGGTGACACCGATGCCCGGCATCCCGGCGGCCCGGGCGGCGCGCAGATCCCACACGGCGTCGCCGACGTAGGCGGCGGAGCCCGGCGAGCCGTCCATACGCGTCACGCCGGTCAGCAGCGGTTCGGGGGCGGGCTTGTGCCTGGCGGTGTCCTCGACGGCGCAGGCCACCTCGATGAGGCCGCCGTAGCCGCAGACCCGCAGGCCGCGCTCGGCCAGGGAGCGCATCTTGGCGGTGACGACGCCGGCGTGCAGGCCGGCGTCCTTGAGCCGTCCGACGAGGCCGACCATGCCGGTGCAGGCGGTGACGTACTCGTCGTGGTGGCCGACGTTCCACTCGCGGTAGAGCTGCACGACCTCGGCGGGGCGCTCGGGCGCGAGGCGGGCGGCGGCCTCCAGCAGCGGCAGGCCGATGAGCGGGGTGATCTCCTCGCGGGTCGGCTCCGTGCCGAGGATCGCGCGGCCCAGATGCTGCCAGGTGGCGACGATGAGGTCGATCGAGTTGATGAGCGTGCCGTCCAAGTCGAACAGGACGAGCTCGTACGGCGCGAAGGATCCCACGGAGTGCGAGTCTAGGGGGCGGGAGCGCCGGCGCGCCGTCCGGGCGGGCGCCGGTCGCGGTGAGCACCAGCTCACCGGGCCGCGGCGGGTACGGGGCAGTAGGCTGGTCACGGGCCGCAGGCCCGTCCGGCCCGACGACGCAGATGAGGTGAGCCCGCAACCATGAGTTCCGACCCGCGCAGCCCGGACGTGCCGTCGAGCGGGCAGGACCCCGCCCCCGCGGCGCCCGTGCCGGGCGGGAGCCAGGACCAGGGGGGAGGACCCGCCCGTGCGAACCGCCGGGAATTCGGGGGCGAGGGTCCATCCGCCCTGCCGGTGGGCGGATGGACCGCATCGGGCCGTGCGGCCGCGGAGCGATCCGAGCCGGCCCAGGAGCCCGTGGCGGCGATCGACGCCGAGCCGCTGACCGGCCCCGCGGGCCCC
>NZ_CAUTOU010000078.1:0-8944 GCF_963539965.1 uncultured Propionibacterium sp. | reverse complement strand
GGCCCGTGCCGCCCGCATCGCCGCCGCCCGGGCCAAGGCCGCGGCCGGCGATGGTGGCGGGGCCCGTCCGTCGAAGGAGGAGCGTGCTGCTGCGATTGCCGAGCGTCGGGCCAGGCTGGCCGCCGAGCGTGCGGCCAAGAGGTCGGAGTAGGAGGTCCGGGGGCCCGGCGGCTCCCGGACGGGCCGGACGCGTGCGGGTGTTTTCGCGCCCCGGCCCCGATCCGCGGCGCCCGCCTTCGTCTCAGCCCGGCAGCGGCCAGCTGTCGAGGACGCGGCAGGCGCCCGCCTCGTACCAGTGCAGCTCGACGTGGTCGGCCCGGCACCGGGCCGGGATGAGGTCGCCCAGCAGCTCGCGGGTGGACGCC
Source organism: uncultured Propionibacterium sp. (assembly GCF_963539965.1). Taxonomy (NCBI): domain Bacteria; kingdom Bacillati; phylum Actinomycetota; class Actinomycetes; order Propionibacteriales; family Propionibacteriaceae; genus Propionibacterium; species uncultured Propionibacterium sp. The sequence goes on along the minus strand of NZ_CAUTOU010000078.1, from coordinate 8,579 downwards.
ACGGACACCTCGGACGAGACCATGTCGAGCGTCAGGTGCGGCTCGGGATCCTTGCCGCCGAAGGGATCCACCTGCGGATGGGCGCGCACGAAGGCGCGGATGAGTTCGCGGAAGGGTCCCCGCGGGTCGGGACTCAGGTGGATCCCGCCGTTGCGGAAGACGCCCAGGCGCGACAGTTCGAAGTCGAAGGGGCCGTGGCCGGCCAGCACCTGGGCCACCCCGTCGTGATCGGGCGCCTCGTACAGGGGCGCCAGCAGCGTCACGTGGGCATGCGTGAAAGCCGGGTCGGCGCTCAGGAAGGACGCGTCGTAGAAGATGGTGCGCGCCCGTACGAAGGATTCGAGCCGGGGCACCGGGACGAGCAGAACGCCGTGGCCGCGCCAGCCGTCCGGATCCTGTTCGGATCCGGACGAGTCTGACGCGGCCACGTGCTGATTGTGTCGGGTGCGAGCGGCTCCTGCCGACTCAGGCGACCGAGGCGCGCAGCATCCAGGCCTGCTTCTCCAATCCGGTGGCGATACCGATGAGCAGATCGTTGGTGAGATGGTCCTCGGCGTCGACCGCGTCGAGCGTGGCCTTGATGCCGTCGGCGACCTTGGCGGTGCGTTCGGCGAACTGGGCGTAGACATCGGCGACCCTCAGATCGCCGCCCTCGATCGTGTCGAGGCTGCTGGTGGCGGCCACGGTGGCGGGGCGGGCGTCGGGGGCGCCGCCCAGAGCGGCGAGGCGCTCGGCGACGTCATCGGCGGCGTCGCGGGCGGCGTCGACGATCTCGTCGAGGAAGAGGTGCAGCGAGCGGAATCCGTGGCCCTTGATGTTCCAGTGGGCCTGCTTGCCCTGCAGATGCAGATCGGTCAGGTTGACGAGGGCCTGCTGGAGGGCCTTGGTGACGGTGTCGGTAGTGGCGGGGGCGGCGAGAGCAGCGGTCATGAGATTTCTCCTGGACTTGTTTCGTTTCCGGTGTTCCTGACACCCTACACAACCAGTGGAGTTCTCGAGCTATTCCTCAGCGGACCAGGAGATTCTTGGGGGGATCGGGTCTCCGACGAGATTTCTCACCGGGATGTCATGGCTGCGTCAGCCCAACCGAATTGTTCTCGGTCCGTGGTCGTTCCCAGTCGATGGTCCCGGGCGGAGCGCTCCGCGGTCCGCGACGGCACCCGGCGGACGGTCCCCGGCCTCCGGGGCCTGGGGCGTCCGGCTCGGGGCCGGGGAGGCGCCCGTCCGGCGGCGCGTCCCCGATGCCCCCGGCGCCTTGGCGAGGATCGCTCACCAGGCCCCGATCAGGTGCCACCACGCGGTGCCGATCGTGAGCCAGATCACCATGTGAACGATCCCGATCGCCAGCCCGTTGCGCCACCAGTGGCCGATCGTCACGTATTCGGTCCCGAAGAACAGCGGGGCGGGGCCGTTCCCGTAGTGGGTGAGGCAGCCCATGAGGGTGGGGATGCCCGACAGCAGGACGATGAGCGGGACCGGCGGCAGCCCCAAGGCGGTGCCGACGCCGAAGAACACGCTGAACATCGATGCGGCGTGCGCCGTGCCCGAGGCGAACATGTAGTGCGACAGGGCGTAGACCAGCGCCAGGGCGATGAAGGCCACTGACGGGCTCAGGGCGCCGAGCGGGCCCCTCACGAGATCGCCGAACCAGCTGATGAACCCGAGTTCGTTGAGGTGGCTGCCCATCATCACCAGGGCCGCGAACCAGGTCAGGGTGTCCCAGGCGGACTTCTCGGATTTGATGTCGTCCCAGGTGAGCGTTCCGATGAGCAGCAGCGCGCCCAGCCCGATGAGCGCCACCGTGGTGGCGTTCGTGAGGCGATCCCCGACGACCCACAGGGTGATGATGAGGATGAAGACGCCCAGCGTTGCCCGCTCCCTGCCCGACAGCGGGCCGAGCTCGCGCAGTCGGCGGGCGGCCCGGGCCGGGGCCTCGGGGGTGCGGCGGACCCTTGGCGGGAAGACCACGCGCAGGATGAGCGGTACCACGAGGAAGCCGAGCAGGCCGGGGGCGCACGCGGCGAGGAACCAGCCGCTCCAGCTCAACGTATCGGCGCCGGCCGCGGTCGCGAGCCTGACCCCCATCGCATTGGGGGCCGCACCGGTGAGGAAGACCACCGAGGCGGCGAGGTCCAGGTTGTAGGCGGTGATCGCCAGGTAGGAGCCGATCCTCCGGCAGGTCTCGGGATCGTCCGGGTCGGTGCTCGTCGCGCGGATGATCGAGCGCATGATCGGGTAGACCACGCCGCCCGCCCGGGCCGTGTTCGAGGGGATCGCGGGGGAGAGCACCAGATCGGCCAGGCCGAGACCGTAGGCCAGGCCGAGCGTGCTGCGCCCGAAGACCCGGACGAAGAAGTAGGCGAGGCGCTCGCCCAGGCCCGACTTGATGATCGCCCGGGCGATGAAGAAGGCCGAGACGATCAGCCAGATCGTCGGGTTCGCGAAGCCGCTCAGCGCGGCCGAGATCGACTTGGAGGCGCTGCCCGGGGCGAGCACCCGGCTCGCCGCGCAGACGGCCACGGCGACGACGGAGACCGAACCCATCGGCGCGGCCTTGCCGATGATGGCGATGATCGTCGCGGCGAAGACGGCCGCCAGGTGCCAGGCGTTGGGCGCCAGGCCGGACGGCGTGGGGATGATCCAGACGGCCAGGCCGACGGCCACCGCGACGGCGAGCGGCACGAGACGCACCTCGCCCGTCGCCGGTGCCCTGCGGCCCCTGTGCCCGTGCGCATCCCCGGCGACGCTGACGGGAATGCCGATGCTCATCTGATGAACCCCACCTTCGCGCAGAGCTCGGCCAGCGCCTGTTCCTTGCGCCGCTCGTAGAGCGCCTTCTGCTGTTCGAACAGATTGTTGCCGTGGGCGTCGATCGAGACGATGAGCGGGCCGAAGTCGCGCACGCGATTCACCCACAGGGTCTCGGGCATGCCCAGATCGCGCCACTGGGCATCCTCGATCTCCTCCACCTCGGTGGCGGCGATCACCGCGTTGCCGGCGGGGAAGACGCAGTGCAGGGCGCCGAACTCCTGACAGCCCGTCACGGTGCCGGGGCCCATGCCGCCCTTGCCGACGATCAGCCGGACGCCGGTCCGCTTGATGAACTCGTACTCGAACTTCTCCATGCGCATCGACGTCGTGGGCCCGACCGAGACCATCTCGAAGCCGGAGCGCGCCGTCGTGCTCGGCCTCACGATCGGCCCGGCGTGCAGGATCGCGCCGTCGCGGACGTCCACGGGCAGTGCGCGGTGCTCCTCCACGAGCCGCCGGTGCGCGACATCGCGGCAGGTGACGAGCCGGCCGCTCAGGTGGATGACGTCGCCGACCCGGATGTCGGCGAGGTCCTGGGCGCCGATGGGCGTGGTCAGTGTCGTGCTCACAGCTCAACCCCCTCGTGGGTCAGCAGCTCATAGGACAGGTCGGGGTGCACCCGCACGGTGCCCCGACGGTGCGACCAGCAGCCGGTGTTGACCGCCACCGACAGCACCGAGGGATGGCGCGCCGAATTCTCGATGTGCACGCCCATCACGGAGCTCTGCCCGCCCATGCCCTGGGGCCCGAGGCGCAGGGCGTTGATCGCGGCCTCGAGTTCGTCCTCGAGCCGGGCGGCGCGCGCGTTGGGGTTGTGGCTCCTGACCGGCCGCATCAGGGCCCGTTTCGACATGTACGAGGCGGCATCGATGGAGGATCCGATGCCCACGCCGACCAGCAGGGGCGGGCAGGCGTTGACCCCGTAGGAGACCATCACGTCGAGCACGAAGCCCACGACCCCCTCGTAGCCCTCGCCGGGCATGAGCGTCCTGCCCTGGCCGGGCAGCGAGCAGCCCCCGCCCGCCAGGTAGATGTCGACCTCGAGGTCCTCGGAGCCGGGCAGCGGCGTCCAGTAGACCCACGGGGAGTCCGTGCCGGTGTTCGTGCCGGTGTTCACCTCGTCGAAGGTCTCGACGGTGTTGTGGCGCAGCGGGGCCGTCCTGGTGGCGGTGCCGACCGCCTCCCGGAAGACCTGCGGGAGCCGGTCGCGCAGGGGGAACTCGTTGCCCACCCGGGCCATGATCTGCACGAGGCCGGTGTCCTGGCAGGATGGCCGGTCGAGCTCCGCGGCGAGCTCCTGGTTGCGCCGCATCGTGTCGTAGATCATCCTGGCTCGCTGATCGGTCTCCGCGGCGGCGAGCTCGGCCAGCCGCTCCTCGACGTCCCACGGCAGATGCTTGCTGATGTGATCGGTGAAGCGGGCCAGCATCTGCGTCAGACGAGCCGTCCGGTCCGTCGTCCCCGTGGCCTGGTTCATCGTCGTTTCTTCGGTTGTCGCCATCATGGCGGACCTCCCCTGGTGTCAGCAGGGGCGCGGGTCGATCGCCCCTGACGGGATTCACTGTGCACGGGGGTCGCGGGGCCGGGCACGGCATATCCCGGGGACTTCGCGACGGGATGTCTCGTAGTTCCAGGCACTGCGCCGCTGCGCGCGGGCGTTCGCGGAAGGAGAAGCGCCCAAGCCCGTCCTGCCGCCCGAATGCGGTACCACTAGCCGGAACGGCGCGCTGAGCCGGATCGGGCCGAGATACTGCGGAGGGGATGGAGCCGAAGATGTGCCCTACGGCCCGAGCCGGCTGAGCCGTTGCGCGAGATCCGTTGCCGCGCCGGCCAGGCGGGCGGCGCGCGCCCTCAGCTCGGTCAGCTCCTCGCCTCGGCGCCGCGGCGAGCGCACGGCCTCGTACCAGTCGGCGAGCAGACTCGCGACCTCGGCGTCGTCACGCGACACGAAGTGCTTCTTGAAGCCGGCGTCCACCTCGGCGATCTCGGCCGGCGCCGGGCCCGCGGCCAGCTGGCGCCGGTAGGCCGACGGGGACTTTCCGAACCAGCGGCGGAAGGCCGCGTCGAGGGCCTTGGCGTCGGGGAAGCCGCTGGAGTGGGCGATGTCGCCGATACGCTCGCGGGTCTCCACGAGCCGGCGCGTCGCCGCGCGCAGGCGCAGACGGCTCAGGTAGTCGGAGCTGCTCATGCCGATCGTCCTCGAGAACAACTCGGACAGATAACTCTCGTTGTAGCCGCCGATGCGGCTGAGCTGGGCCAGGGTGATGCGCTCGGTGAAGTGCTGCTCCAGATAGGCGCATATCTTGGCGATGGTGGCATTGCCGCTGTCGCGGCGGGCCCGGTTCGGGCCGGGCCGGGTGAGGGGGAAGGCCCCGATGATTCCTGCGAGCATGTGGTGGAAGTCGGCGCGCAGGCCGAGCAGCTCCTCGGGGGAGGCGACGGGCTCCAGCAGGAGGCCCGCGATCGCGGCCCGGACGCGCGTCTGGGCGGACAGCTGCGCCGAGGTCTCGCCGGGGACCGACGCGAAGAGCCTGTCCGGCCACTCGGGCAGGACGCCGTCGAGCACCCGCGGGTCGAAGTGCACGGCGAGTGCCCGGGCCCCGGTGCTGAGAGCGAGCGTGGCATGACCCTGGTGGGAGTTCATGAGCGTCATCTGGCCGCTGGTGCAGTTGCGCGCTCGTCCGTTGACGCAGACCTCGATCTCTCCTCGAACGACGGTCAGCAGCTCGAGCTCGGTGTGCCAGTTGAAGTGGTAGCTGCCGATGTCGTACACGTAGGCATGAAGGCCCAGGCCGGCGTCGCGCACCTCGAAACTGGCCGCCCCCGTGCCGCCCCGGTCCCGGGCCGGGTCTTCACCGCGCGCCATGCGTGCGCCCTCAGTCGGAGATCTCGCACAGCACGTCGCCGGAGGCCACGGCGGTGCCCGGCGCCACGAGGTTGTGGACGGTGCCGGCGCGGTGGGCCGCGATGGGCTGCTCCATCTTCATGGCCTCGAGTACGAGCACCGTCTCGCCCTCCTCGACGCGCTGGCCCTCGATGACCGAGGTCTTGACGATGGTGCCCTGCATCGGGCTGGTGAGCGCCTCGCCCGTGCTGGCCAGCTTGCCGCCGCCCCGGCCGCGCCTGGTCGGCTTGCGGCGCTTCTCGGCGCTGTGGCCGGTGGCGGCCTGCAGGCCGGAGGGCAGGACGACCTCGAGGCGGCGCCCGTTGACCTCGACCACGACGTGCCGGCGGTCGGGGGCCTCGTCGGCGACGCCGAGCTCGCCGGCGTACGGGGGGATGTCGTTGTCGAACTCGGTCTCGATCCAATCGGTGAAGACGCCGAAGGCGCCGTCCGGGGCGGTGAACGCCGGGTCGGCGACGACCTTCTTGTGGAAGGGGACGACCGTCGGCATGCCCTCGATGCGCAGTTCCTCCAGGGCCCGGCGCGCGCGCTCCAGGGCGACCTCACGGGTGGGGCCCGAGACGATGAGCTTGGCGACGAGCGAGTCGAAGGCGCCGGGCACGCTCATGCCTCTGCGGTAGCCCTCGTCCATGCGCACGCCGGGGCCGCACGGGGGGCGGAAGCGCGTCAGCGTGCCCGGCGCCGGCATGAAGCCGCGGCCCGGGTCCTCGGCGTTGATGCGGAACTCGAACGCGTGGCCGACCAGCTGCGGGTCGGGATAGTCGAGCTCGCCGCCGCAGGCGATGCGGAATTGCTCGCGCACGAGGTCGAGGCCGCTGACCTCCTCGGTGACGGGATGCTCGACCTGGAGGCGGGTGTTGACCTCCAGGAAGCTGATCGTGCCGTCCCGGCCCACGAGGAACTCGCAGGTGCCGGCGCCGACGTAGCCGGCCTCGGCGAGGATGGCCTTCGAGCTGGAGTAGAGGCGTTCGAGCTGCTCGCCGGTCAGGAACGGCGCCGGGGCCTCCTCGAGGAGCTTCTGGTGGCGGCGCTGCAGCGAGCAGTCGCGCGTGGAGACCACCACGACATTGCCGTACCGGTCGGCCAGGCACTGGGTCTCGACGTGGCGCGGCTTGTCGAGGTAGCGCTCGACGAAGCACTCGCCGCGGCCGAAGGCGGTGATCGCCTCGCGGGTGGCCGACTCGTACATCGTCGGGATCTCCTCGAGCGTACGGGCCACCTTGAGGCCCCGGCCGCCGCCGCCGAATGCCGCCTTGATGGCCACGGGCAGGCCGTGCTCGGTGGCGAACTCGACGATCTGGCCGACGCCGGCCACGGGGTCGGCCGTGCCGGGAACCTGCGGGGCGCCCACCTTCTGGGCGATGTGCCGGGCGGTGACCTTGTCGCCGAGGCGCTCGATGGCCTGCGGCGTCGGGCCGATCCAGACCAGGCCGGCGTCGGTGACGGCGCGGGCGAAATCGGCGTTCTCGGACAGGAAGCCGTAGCCGGGATGGATGGCGTCGGCGCCGCTGCGCTCGGCGATCGCCATGATCTTGTCGACGTCCAGGTAGGTCTCGGCCGGCGTCGAGCCGTTCAGCGCGAAGGCCTCGTCGGCCAGCTCGACGAACAGCGACTGCGAGTCCGAGTCGGCGTAGACGGCGACGGACCCGATCCCGGCGTCCTTGGCCGCGCGGATGACACGGACCGCGATCTCGCCCCGGTTGGCGACGAGCACCTTCGAGATGGCGCGTGTGCTGCGGACGAGAGCCACGTTTCCTCCTGAACAGCCGGTCCGGACGGGCGCGGCGCCGCCCGACTACACGGCGAGTCTAGGGCAACCACGGCCCTCGCGCCTGCCGCGCCCCGTACGGCGGGAGCCGTCCCTCCGGCGCGCCCGCTCAGTGCCCGTGCTGGCAGTTGGCGCACCAGAACAGGTTGCGCCCGTCCAGCTCGATCTCGCGCACCGTCTGGCCGCAGACCAGGCAGGGCTGGTCCGCGCGCCGGTAGACGTAGACCTCGCCGCCGTGGGCGTCCACGCGCGCCGGGCGGCCCATGGCCTCGGGCGTGTGCTCGGGGTAGACGGTGTCGATACGCCCGTCGCGCACGCCGAGCGGCATGAGCTCGACCAGATCGGCCCAGATGGCGTCGAAACTGGTCCGGCTGAGCGAGCCGCCCGGGCAGGCGGGGTCGATGCGGTGGCGGAAGAGCACCTCGGCGCGGTAGATGTTGCCGACGCCGGCGAAGATCGACTGGTCGAGGAGCAGCGTGGCGATCGGCTTGGACGAGCGGTGCACCTTCGCCCAGGCCTTCTCGGGATCGGCGTCGGCGCGCAGCGGGTCCTGACCCAGCTTGGCGGTGGCCCTGGCCTTCTCGGCGCCGGTGATGAGACGGCAGATCTGGGGCCCGCGCAGGTCGGCGGCCCACTCGTCGTCGGCGATGCGCACGCGCACCTGGCCGACCGGGTCGGCCAGTGGTGTGAACTTGAGCTGCCCGATGAGGCCCAGGTGGATCTGCAGGACGTTCGCGGGCAGGTCGGCGTCGAAGGCGATGAACAGGTGCTTGCCCCAGGTCTCGGCGTGGTCCAGGGTCGTGCCGTCGATGAGGGCCGCCGATTCCGCGAACCGCCCCTGCGGGGAGCTGACGTCCACCTGCTTCGCGGCGAACAATCCGTTGATGCGGTTGGCGAGACGGTGGATCACGTGACCTTCGGGCATGCGTCCAACTGTGCCGCATCGGGGAAACCGGGACCCGGCCCGTCCACTGCCGGCCGCCCTCCGCGGGGCCGATCACCCGGCCGATTACCCTGGAGGGGTGAGCATCCCCGGCCGTCCCGCCCCCCGCGGCGACGGCCTGCGGCACCCGGTCGCGCGCGCCGCGGGCGCGG
>NZ_CAUTOU010000077.1:0-9233 GCF_963539965.1 uncultured Propionibacterium sp. | reverse complement strand
GTGACGGGGCGGGCCTCGCCGCGGTGCGCCGCGAGGCGGTCGGCGCCGGCGACCAGGCGCGGGGCGAGGGCCGCGATGCCGATGCCCACGCCGGTGCCGGCCGTGTTGGTGATGAGATCGTTGATGTCGGCCACCCGGTACTGGCAGGGCGCGAGGCCCCAGTTTCCGGTGTACTGGGTGAGCTCGATGGCCAGCGAGACGCCGAAGCCGGTCGCGAGGCTGCGCAGGGCGCCCCATTCCAGGAAGTCGCGGCAGAGGAGGCCCAGGGGCGCGAACAGCGCCACGTTGAGGACCATCTGGCGCACGTCCCAGCTGGCCAGGGCCGTCCGGAGCGGCTGGCCCGCCAGGTGCCGGGCCGTGTCGGAGAAGTAGGCCGTCGGGTCGAGCAGGAACTCGTGCGGGCGGTGCGCGCAGTACTCGGCCGACATGTCGGGCAGCGGGAAGAGGGTGTAGGCGATGAGCGCCGTGAGGTGGACGACGGCGGCGGCGGACCAGGCCGCCCGGCCGGCCGAGAAGCGGCCGAAGCGGCGGTACTGGCGGATGACCAGGGGCGCCGACAGCGCGAGGGACAGGGCGCCGCCGATGACCACGGACATGATCGCTTGGTTCACCATGGCTCGATTCCATCGTCCCTCCTCGTCATCGGGCATCCGCCCCGGGGCGGAGCCGACGGTGAACCAGCCTGCCACGATCGTCTGCGCGGCGGGGCCGGGCGGCGCGTTCCCGGCCCCGGAGGCCCTCGGGGCCGGGTCACAGGATGATGGGCGCCCACAGGAAGCCGAGGGCGACGATGACGGCGATCGACACGGTCCCCGGTATGACGAAGGGATGGTTCAGCACGAACCTGCCGACCCTCGTCGAGCCGGTGTCGTCCATCTCGATGGCGGCGACGGTGGTCGGGTAGTTCGGCAGCAGGTAGTAGTTGGCCACCGCCGGGTAGCAGGCCATGATCGTCGTCGCGCTGAGTCCGATGGAGACGGCCATCGGCATGAAGGCCGTCGTCGTCGCGGCGTGCGAGAACAGGATCGGCGAGGCGAAGTAGAGCACCACGGCGAACAGCCACGGCACCGAGTGCAGGGCGTCCGATGTGGCGTTGATGAGCGTGTCCCGGTAGGCGCCGAAGAAGACGTTGCCCATCCAGGCGACGCCGAGGATGCAGATGGCCGCGCTCATGCCGGCGCGGAAGGTGGACTGCGCGGTGATCTGGGCCACCTGGTGGCGGGAGACCAGGCAGATCACGGCCGCGCAGGTGAGCATGATGAGCATGATGGCCGAGGTCGCGTTCATCGGCGGGTCGTCCATGATGCCGAGCTGCTTGGAGCTGATCGTGGCGTAGACGATGATGAGCAGGACGGCGGCCAGGAAGATCCACAGGCCGGCCATGGCGCCCTTGGCCGGCCTGTAGTCGGGCTTCAGCGTCGAGGCGGAGCTGTGGGAGACCAGGCCCTTGGCCTCGCGCTCCTGGTAGACCGGGTCGTCCTGGAGCTCGCAGCCCTGGCGGGAGGCGACGACGGCGCCGACGAGACAGCCCAGGAAGGTCGTCGGGATCGTGATGGCCAGGATCTGCAGGTAGCCGACGCCGATCTGCTCGACGGAGGCCAGCAGGGCGGCGGTGGTGGCCGAGATGGGCGAGGAGGCGACGGCGATCTGCGAGGCGACGACGGCGATCGACAACGGCCGGGAGGGGCGCACCTTGTTCTCCTTGGCGACCTCGACGATGACCGGCAGCACCGAGTAGGCGGTGTGACCGGTGCCGCACAGCAGCGACAGCAGGAAGGTGGAGAACGGCGCCAGGTAGGTGATCTGCCTCGGGTGCCTGCGCAGCATCACCTCGGTCAGGTGGACCAGGTGGTCCACCGCGCCGGCGGCCTGCAGGGCGGCGATGGTGCAGATGACGGGCATGATGATGCCGATCACCGTCCAGGGGATGTCCGTGTCGACGTCCGTGGACAGGCCTGTGGCGATGAGGACGAGGGTGCCGGCCCCACCGGCCAGGCCGACGCCGACGCCGCCCAGCCGCGATCCCGCGAACAGGAAGACGAGCAGTATGACGAGATGGATCCAGATCATGATGATCTCCATGGGCAGGTGGTTGGCGGGCGCCTCGTCGCGCCGGCCGCTCACCACCGACTCTATGCCCCGCGGACCCGGTCCGGGGCCCGGTCCGCACTGTGCGCATCGCGCGCCTCCGCGGGGGCGCTCAGAGCTCCAGGCCCGGGTACAGCGGGTTGGCGCCGAGCAGCTCGCCGGCCTCGGCGTGGACGCGGGCGGCCAGGCCGTCGGCCATGTCGTACCTGGCCCTGCCGGGCGCGCCCCTGCCGGTGGTCGCCGGGGTGGTGCCCTCCAGGGCCTCGCAGACGAGGCCGGCGACGCGGTCCATGTCGTCGGGGGAGAAGCCGCGGCTGGTCAGCGCCGGGGTGCCCAGCCGGATGCCCGAGGTGTACCAGGCGCCGTTCGGGTCGCGCGGGATCGAGTTGCGGTTGGTGACGATGCCCGCCTCGAGCAGCGCCGACTCGGCCTGGCGGCCGGTCAGACCGAAACTGGTGGCCGCGTCGAGCAGCACGATGTGGTTGTCGGTGCCGCCGGTGACCAGCTCCGCGCCTCTGCGCAGGAGGCCCTCGGCCAGCGCCCTGGCGTTGGCGACGACGTCCCGGGCGTACTGCCTGAAGGCGGGCGTCCTCGCCTCGGCCAGGGCGACGGCCTTGGCGCTCATCATGTTGCCGAGCGGGCCCCCGAGCACCATCGGGCAGCCCCGGTCGACGTCGGCGGCGAACTCGTCGTCGACGAGCACCATGCCGCCGCGCGGGCCGCGCAGGGACTTGTGGGTGGTCGTGGTGACGACCTGCGCGTTGGCCACCGGATCCTCGTCCCCGGTGAGGACCCCGCCGGCGACCAGGCCGGCGAAGTGGGCCATGTCGACCATGAGGGTCGCGCCGACCTCGTCGGCGATCTCGCGCATGGTGGCGAAGTTCACGCGGCGCGGGTAGGCGGAGTAACCGGCCACGAGGATGAGCGGCCCGAACTCGCGGGCCCGGGTGCGGACGGCGTCGTAGTCGATCAGGCCGGTTGCCGGATCGGTGCCGTAGCTGCGCTGGTGGAACATCTTGCCCGAGATGTTCGGGCGGAAGCCGTGGGTGAGGTGACCGCCGGCGTCGAGGCTCATGCCCAGCAGGCGCTGCGAGCCGAGACGGCGTCGCAGCCTCTCCCAGTCCTGCTCGGACAGGTCGTTGACGCCCCTGGCGCCCAGCTCTGCCAGACCGGGGGTCTCGACGCGGTGGGAGAGGATCGTCCAGTAGCCGACGAGATTGGCGTCGATGCCCGAGTGGGGCTGGACGTAGGCGTGATCGGCGCCGAAGAGCTCCTCGGCGTGGCGTGCCGCAGCGGCCTCGATGGTGTCGACGTTGGCGCAGCCGGCGTAGAAGCGGTGGCCGATGGTGCCCTCGGCGTACTTGTCGGAGAACCAGGTGCCCATGGCGAGGAGCGTCGGCAGCGAGGCGTAGTTCTCCGAGGCGATGAGCTTCAGCGAGCCGCGCTGATCGATCAGTTCCTGGCGGATGGCTGCGGCGACGGCGGGCTCGGAGGCCTCGATGACCTCGAGCATGGCCTGGTAGGCGATGCTCGCCTGCTGTGTGACGTCGACTCCGGTCACGGGGACTCCTCGGGTCTGGGCGGTGCGGGCCGGGCGCGGCCCGTGCGCGGCACCGGAAGATGTTTTCCGGACCCCAAATCTAGTGGCCTAGTGGAGCTCGATCATGCGCCGGGGGCGTTCCTGGGCCGAGGACGCCTGCTCCTGCCACTGCTCGGCGGTCTCGGGCGCCACGCGGGCCGCGCGGGCGGGTCTCGCGGTGAGCCGGGTGGGCTCTGTCGTGCCCCGGGCGGACTGCGCACCGGTCCGTGCCGGCTGGGTGCCGATCCTGGTCGGCTGCGGCACGGGGGCCGGTGCGTCGATCAGGGTCGGCTGCGCGCCGGCCCGGACCGACCGGGGGGCGGCCTCGGAGATCGGCGCACCGGCGCGGGGGGCCTGCCCGCCGGCCGTGGTCGGCCAGTCGTAGTCGTCCTGCGGCGGGGCCTGCAACCGGATGAGCTCGCCCAGGCGGCCGCCGAGCCTGTCGAGCACCGGTGTCAGGGCCCTGCCGGCCAGGTCGAGCCTGATCGGCCCGGCGGCCCCCAGCACGGGGGAGCGGGGCAGCTCGACGTCGGGGCGCAGGATCTCGCGGGCGGCCTGCTCGTCGCGCCTGCGCACCGATGCCGCGGCGCTCGAGACGACGAGGACCCGCCGGCGGATCTGCTGGCCGAAGCGCCCCAGCAGCTCGTCGAGGACGGCTCGTCCGGTCCGTGCCGGGCCGACGCCGGCGCCGCTGACGAGGCACAGCGCGAAGTCGGGCACCTCGAGGGCGTCGGCGATGGCGGCCGTCATGCGGCCCGCGTCGGTGACCTGCACCTCCTCGATGCCGGCGATGCGCCGCGTCACCCGCCCCTGCGGGGAGCGCCCGGGCTGCTCGACGCGCTGGGCGAGCGTGCCGTTCGAGTGGTCGCAGGCGGTGGTGCGGATGCCGTGGGAGCGCAGCAGGGCGATGATCAGCGCGGTGACGGTGGTCGTCCCGGCGCCCCCGCCGGTGCCCGCCACGAGGAGCGACTGGGTGCTGCTCATGCCGCCTTCCCCTCCCCGCGCGCCGTCGGACCCCCGTGGGGCTCGGCGGCGGCCTGGACGACGACCGGGCGCCGGCCGCGGCGCAGCAGCTGGCCCCGCCCGGGCGGCATGGCCTGCGGGTAGACGCGCGGCAGGATCTGGCCCTCGGAACGGTCCCCGGACATCAGGAAGGTCGTGCCCCCGGTGTCGCGCAGGCCCTGCATCGCCTCGCCGTACATGGCCCTGGAGACGCCGGCCACGGTACGGGTGAGGACGACGTTGAAGCCGAGGTCCCTGGCCGAGGGGAGATAGGGCACGATCGGGTGCAGCGGCTCGGAGCCGCCCGCGTTGAGGATGTCGTAGTCGTCGACCAGCAGGATGACGCGCGGCGAGCCGGCCCGTTCGTCCGGGCTCAGCGCGGTGCGCGACTCGAGTTCCTTGGCGATCGAGGAGGCCAGCCCGACGGCGTCGCGGGTGCTCTTGGCGTGGCCGGCCAGGTACTCCTCGGGGACGGCCTGCGGAACGGTGCCGCGCGGGTCCATGACCGCGATGACCAGCTCGTCGCTGCTGAACCGTTTCGTCAGGCCGCGGGCGAGCGTGCGCAGCAGGGTGGACTTGCCGCAGCGGGCGTCGCCCAGGACGAGCAGGTGCTGGTCGGTGTCGAGCGGCTCCCAGAAGGCGTCCTCCATGGAGTCCTGGCGTATGCCGAAGGGGACCGCGTCGGGCTCCTGCTCGGGCGGGGTGAGCTGGGCCGGGTCGAGCGAGGTCGGCAGCAGCCGGATCGGCGCCGCGGCGGGGCCTCCCCACGCGCCGGCCACGCGCTGCGCCAGCTCGGACAGGGCGTCGCCCAGGTCCTCGTCGGCGGTGTCGTCCAGGACGGGCAGACACAGCTGGGCGAACATCCTGTCGTCGGTGAGCATGCGGCCGTACTGCTCGGCGCCGATCGTCTGCGAGAGCTTGCGGTTGATGACCGAGTCGGTCGGGTCGTTGAGGCGGAACTCCAGGCGGGTGCCGAAGCGGGACTGCTGGTTGATGCGCAGCTCGTTCCAGCGTCCGAGCACGGCGACGAAGTGGACTCCGTAGCTGCTGCCGCGCACGATCAGGTCGCTGATCTGGTCGGAGAGCTCCTCGAACTCGTTGCGCAGCAGGCCGAAGCCGTCGACGAGGACGACGACGTCGGCGCTCGGCAGCTCGGGCAGGTCGCCCTGGCCGTGCAGGTGGCGCAGGTGCGCCATCGACTCGATGGCGCGCTCCTGGAAGAGCCTCTCGCGCTGGGCGAGCATGCCGAGGAGCTCCTCGACGAGGCGGCGCAGCCGGTCGCGGTTGCCCCGTGTGGCCACGCCGCCGACATGCGGGAAGCCCTCGAGGCGGGCCAGGCCCCCGCCGGTCAGGTCCATGCCGTAGACGCTGACCTCGCGCGGGGTGTGCGTCAGCGCCAGTGAGGCGGTGAGCGTGCGCAGGAAGGTGGACCGGCCCGAACCGGGGGCGCCTATCACCGCGACGTGGCCGCCGCTTGTGGTGAGGTTGAGGCGCCACGGCTGCTGGGACTGGTGCGCGGGATCGTCGATGAGGCCGATCACCGCGGCCAGGCCCGGCTCGGGCTCGGTCTGGGTGAGGACGTCGTTGAGGGTCAGGCGCTCGGGCAGCGGCGGCAGCCATACCGGGCGCACCGCGCGGGCGTCGTCGCGCAGGCGCGCGACGCAGGCGTCCACCAGGCTCTGGCCCACCTCGGGCGCGGTGAGCTGGGGCGGGGCCTCGACGTCGTTGCTGGTCCGGCCGGCGGCGATGGTGTTGTAGACGGGCAGTTCGAAGGGCTCGGCGGCCCCGGCCTGCTCGTCGGCCGGGCTCTCGGCCTCCTCGACCGGGCCCGAGACGTAGCCGGCGCGGAAGCGCCGGTAGACCGAGGTGTCGACCTTCAGGTAGCCGTAGCCGGGCACGGCCGGCAGGTGGAAGGCGTCCTTCGTGTCGAGGACCACCTGCGACTCGCTCTCGGAGAAGGTGCGCAGGCCGAGGCGGTAGGACAGGTAGGTGTCCAGGCCGCGCAGCTTGCCGGATTCGATGCGCTGGCTCGACAGCAGCAGGTGCACGCCGATGGACCGTCCGATGCGGCCGATCTGCAGGAAGAGCTCGCTGAACTCGGGTTCGGCGGTCAGCAGCTCGCCGAACTCGTCGATGACGACGAACAGGTGCGGCATCGGCGGCAGCCCGGCGCCCTGGCGGCGGGCCTCGCGGTAGTGCGTGATGGAGGCCAGGTGCCCGGCGTCCTTGAGCATCTGCTGGCGTCGCACGACCTCGCCCTGGATGCTGGCGCGAGCGCGCTCGGTCAGGTGCGGGTCGTCGGCCAGGTTGTCGATGAGGCCGGCCAGGTGCGGAAGGTCGGTGAAGGGCGAGAAGGCCGCGCCGCCCTTGTAGTCGACGAGGATCATCGACAGGTCCTCGGGCGAGTGCGTCATGGCCAGGGTCAGGACGAGTGTGCGCAGCATCTCCGACTTGCCCGAACCGGTGGCGCCGATGCAGATGCCGTGCGGGCCCATGCCGAACTGGGCGCTCTCCTTGAGGTCGAGCAGCACCGGGGCGCCCTGGTCGTCCAGGCCGATCGGCACGCGCAGGAAGTCGGCGGGAGAGCGCGGGGCCCATCCGGTGGTCCTGTCGATGTCGTCGGGCGTGTGGATGCCGAGCAGCTCGTGGACGCTCATGGCCGGCGTCTCCTGCTCCTCGACGCGGTCCTCGGGGCGCAGCCGCAGCGGGCACAGCGTGCGGGACAGCGAGGCCATGCGCGCGGGGCTGGTGCGGTCGACGGCGATGGACTCGACCGTCCCGTGCTCGGCGCCGCGGAGCTCCAGGCGCGTCCCCCGCCCGCCGACGACCAGCCGGGCCGAGACGTCGCTCGGCTCGTGCAGCCGGTCGGACAGCAGGTGGATGACGGTGATGCCCACGTCGGCCGCCGTGAAGGCGCTGTCGGGCAGCGGCAGGGGGGCGGCGTTGGAGCCCCACTGGTCCGCGATGACGAGCATGCGGGGCGTGTGCGCCGTCGTCGTGGACATCGACCTGCGGCTCAGCCCGGCCTGCTCGACGCGATCGGTCAGCTCGGTGCCCAGCACGTGGGCCAGGGCGGGGAGGTCCGGGGCGATGCGGCGGGCCGGCACGGGGCCGTCGAAGAGACGGGCGTTGACCATGTGCGGCAGCTGGTCGACGCCGGCCCAGTCGCCGATGCGCGAGCGGGGGCAGGCCAGGGCGATCTTCAGGTCGTCGGGCGAGTGCAGGGCGGCGGCCTGGGACAGCAGCGAGCGGGCCGCGTTGAGCACCTCGTCGCGGTCGCCGATGACGGAGATGTCGCCGGCCCCGTTGGCGGGCAGGCGGACGGGCATGCCCGCGATGACCCGGTGCCCGTCGATGAGCCGCTCGGCCTCCCCCGCCAGTACCGGGTCCGCCGGGTTCATGGGGGTCTCGGACTCGCTCATGTCCAGCCGGATCCAGGGCATGTCCGCGGTGCCCACGCGCAGCGACAGGAAGTCGGCGTCGCCCATGCGGCGCTCCCACAGGCGCGCCGGGTCGGTGATGACCGACATGAGCCCGTCGGGCGTCGGGCAGCTGGTGACCGCCTGCTCGCGCACCCGGTGGACCTGCTCGTCCAGCTCGGCGTGCATGCTCTCCAGGTAGTCGAGGTAGAGCTCGCGCTGGTGGGAGCGCTGGCGGATGGCCTGGCCGCGGCCGCTGAAGGTCATGACGATGGCGCTGATGACGGCCACGAGCAGCACGACGGCGGCGATCAGCATGTACACCGGCTGGCCGTTGCGCATGACGACCATCATGAGCGTCGAGCTGAGGGCGCCCAGCATGGGCAGCAGCAGCTGGCTGTGCATGCCGCCGCTGGGCAGGTCGCCGGCGTTCGGCGGCGACGAGATCGTGCGCGGCTCGGGCCGGGTGAGCGGCTCGGTGACGCGGGCCGGGCGGTGGACGATGCGCAGGCTCATGGGGACTCCCCCCGTCCGGGTGCGGGAACCGGCTGGCAGGCGGCCATGAGGCGGGTGGTCAGCTCCAGGACGGCGTTGCGGCTGCGCTGGCTCAGACCGGTGCTGCGCGCCGGGTCGGCTCCGAGGCGCGCCGGGTCGTGGGGCACGAGGACGGGCGGGCGGCTCAGGGCGCTGCTCAGCAGGCGCAGCTGGCGCCTGCTCGAACCGCCGTGGGCGTCGTTGATGCAGACCAGCGGCGCGGCGCCCTCGTCCCGGAGCCAGGTGGCCAGGGCGAGGGCGCGGGTGAGGCGCCCTCGCGAGGTGCCGGCGACGATGCAGACGGCGTGGTTGGACGAGGCGATCGTGCTCAGCTCGTCGCGGTCGCGCACGCCGAAGTCCGTGACGAGGAAGTCCGGGAAGCGCGCGATGGGCGCCAGCTGGTCGGCCCAGCCGCGCACGTCCAGGCAGCCCGGGAACTGCTCGCGGGTCAGATCGAGGCAGGCCAGCCCGTGGGCCGTGCGGGGCAGGCCGGTCATGGCCTCGGCCAGGGTGGCCGGCGGGCGGGGCTCCTCGTCCCCGTCCCGGGCGCGGGCCGCGGCCAGTTCCCCGTCGGCCCGGCTGCGGGCCTCGTCGGTGAGCCCGGCGCGCGC
>NZ_CAUTOU010000076.1:0-9677 GCF_963539965.1 uncultured Propionibacterium sp. | reverse complement strand
CCCCCCGGGGCGCCAGCGGCGCCCGCACCCGCGCCGTCCGGCTGCCCGCCGAGCTCGGCGGGCTGGACGGCATCGTGGTCCCCGGCGGGGAGTCGACGGTGCTCGACAGGCTGGCGCGCGACTTCGGCGTCTTCGCGCCGCTGCGCGAGGCCGTCGCCGGCGGGCTGCCCGTGCTGGCCACCTGCGCCGGCATGATCCTGTGCGCCGCCGAGCTGCTCGACGCCGCTGCCGGCCAGCGCGGCCTGGGCGTGCTCGACATCGGCGTGCGCCGCAACGCCTTCGGCTCCCAGCTCGACTCCTTCGAGACCGAGCTGGACGTCGACGGCATCGGCGAGGGGGTCGAGGCGGTCTTCATCAGGGCCCCCGTCGTGGCGCGCGTCGGCGGCGCCGTCCGCGTCATCGCGACGGTGGGGGACCGGGTCGTCGGCGTCCGCCAAGGGGCGGTCACGGCGCTGTCCTTCCATCCCGAGCTCACCGCCGACCGCCGCGTGCACCGCGCATTCGTCGGGCGGGTCCGTTCCCGGGACGCCCGCCCGGCCAACCTGCCCTGATCAGTCGTGTCGCCGGTCCGCTGCGGCCCGTTCCGCCGAAGGGGCAGGCCGCGGCGGACTGCGTCCCGTCTGGTCCGCATCGCGGGAAAACGGGTAGGAATCAGGCAGGCCTTATCGAAAGATCAACGAAACCCCTTGTTGTCCCCGAGATTCGCTCCGGGCGAGTGGGTTTGACTGATCATCGATTTAGGAAACAATGGGGTTATGAAATCAGTGACGGGGCCGGGCGCCGAGCCCGAGAGGGGCGAGGAGTCCACCCGTCACCAGGTGCTGCACGAGCTCTTCGCCAACGGCCCCGCCACTGCCGCGGAGCTGGCCGGGCGCCTCGGGGTCACCCCCACCGCCGTCCGGCGTCACCTGGGCATCCTCGAGTCGGGCGGCCAGGTCGTCGAGCAGGAGCGCTTCGTGCGCGGGCGCCGGAGCCGGGGGCGCCCCGCCAAGGAGTACGTCCTCACCGACCGCGGCCGCTCGTCCTTCTACCAGGACTACGACAGGCTCGCCCTGCAGGCGCTCGGCGCGCTCGTCAGGGCCGCCGGTCCCGAGGCCGTCGTCGCGGTGGGGGAGCGCCGCTACGTCGAGGTGGAGGCCCGGTACCGCCAGCTCCGCGCCGGAACCCCGGACGCCGACCCGGTCGAGGCCCTGGCCATCGTCCTCGACGAGGAGGGCTACGCGGCCCATGTCAGCGAGGCCCCCGGCGGCCATCAGCTGTGCCAGTACCATTGCCCGGTCGCTCGTGTGGCGGCCGAGTACCCCCAGCTCTGCGAGGCCGAGACGAGCATGTTCGCCAGGCTCCTCGGCTCCCAGGTGCAGAGGATCGCCACCATCGCCCACGGCGACGGTGTGTGCACCACGAACATCCCGTTGGACACCATGCCCACCGACCATCACGAGCGAGAGGCAACACGCGCATGACGCAGGTCGACACGAGGCCCGAGAACAGGTTCGCCGAGCGCGACGAACTGGTCGAGGACCTGACCACCTACAAGTACGGCTGGCACGACGCCGATGGCTACTCGGCGGCCTTCCGGCGCGGTCTCTCCGAGGATGTCGTGCGCGGCATCTCCGGTCTCAAGAACGAGCCCGAGTGGATGCTCGAGTTGCGCCTGAAGGGTCTGGAGCAGTTCGAGCGCAGGCCGCTGCCCACGTGGGGCTGCGATCTGTCGAAGCTGCACTTCGACGACATCAAGTACTTCGTCCGCGCCCAGGACAGGCCGGCCAGCGACTGGAACGATCTGCCCGCGGACATCAAGAACACCTACGACCGGCTGGGCATCCCCGAGGCCGAGAAGGAGCGCCTGGTCGACGGCGTCGCGGCCCAGTACGAGTCCGAGGTGGTCTACCACAAGATCAACGAGGAGCTCGGCCGCCAGGGCGTCATCTTCACCGACACCGACACCGGCCTGAAGGAGCACCCGGAGCTCTTCAAGGAGTACTTCGGCTCGGTCATCCCGGCCGGCGACAACAAGTTCGCCGCGCTGAACACGGCCGTGTGGAGCGGCGGCTCCTTCATCTACGTGCCGAAGGGCGTTCACTGCACGATCCCCCTGCAGGCCTATTTCCGCATGAACACCGAGAACCTCGGTCAGTTCGAGCGCACGCTGATCATCGTCGACGACGACGCCTATGTGCACTACGTCGAGGGCTGCACGGCCCCGATCTACAAGAGCGACTCGCTGCACGCCGCCATCGTCGAGATCATCGTCGGCAGGAACGCGCGCTGCCGCTACACGACCATCCAGAACTGGTCGAACAACGTCTACAACCTGGTGACCCAGCGCGCGACGGTGGCCGAGGGCGGCACGATGGAGTGGATCGACGGCAACATCGGCTCCAAGTCCAACATGAAGTACCCGTCCTGCCTGCTCATGGGCGCTCACGCCAAGGGCGAGGCCCTGTCGATCGCCTTCGCCGGTGAGGACCAGCACCAGGACACCGGTGCCAAGATGGTCCACACGGCGCCGTACACGTCGAGCACGATCGTCTCGAAGTCGATCAGCCGCAACGGCGGGCGCACCGGCTACCGCGGCCTGGTCGCGGTGGCCGAGGACGCCCACCACTCGATGTCCTCGGTCAAGTGCGACGCCCTGCTCGTCGACAACGTCTCCCGTTCGGACACCTATCCCTACGTGGACGTGCGCACCGATGACGTGCAGATGGAGCACGAGGCCACCATCAGCAGGATCTCCGAGGACCAGCTGTTCTACCTGATGCAGCGCGGCCTCAACGAGGATGAGGCCCGCGCCATGATCGTGCGCGGCTTCGTCGAGCCCATCGCCCGTGAGCTGCCGATGGAGTACGCGCTCGAGCTCAACCGCCTCATCGAGCTTCAGATGGAAGGCGCGGTGGGCTGAATGTCCCAGGAGAACGGAGCTGTTGCTGTGGCCGAACCGGCGAGCGCGGAGGCGGTCGGCGGCGCCCTCGAGGCCGTCGCCTCGCACCTGCATCCCAGGGTCTCGTGGAACCTCGAGGACCATCCCGTGCCCACCGGACGCGAGGAGGTCTGGCGCTTCACCCCGGTGGACAGGATCGAGGGCCTGCTGACGAGCGGGGCCACCGGCATCGGGCTCGACTGCGCCCTTCAGCTGCCCGTCGGCGTGACCGCCGGTTTCGTCGAGGGCGATGCCGTGCGCGCCGCCGCCGTCGAGCCCCCGGCCGACCGCACCTCGGCGATCGCCGTCGCCAATACGGACCGCGCCCGCCTGGTCACGGTGCCCGCCGGGCTGGAGCTGAGCGAGCCCGTCGAGCTCAACTTCACCGGCGTCGGCGCCGACAGGCCCGCCTACGAGCAGACGATCGTCGATGTCGGCGCGGGCGCCAGGGCCCAGATCCTGCTGCGCTTCGAGGGCTCGGCCCAGGTCGCCGACAAGATCGATGTGCGCATCGGCGCGGGCGCCCATGTCGACATGGTCACCCTCCAGGACTGGGCCCCCGACGCCGTGCACGTCGCCCAGGTATCCCTGCTCATCGGCCACGATGCCACGGTCCGCACCGTGCAGGCCTCGCTCGGCGGCGCGGTCACTCGCATGCTCGAGCGCGCGAGTTACGAGTCCGCGGGCGGCGAACTCGAGCAGTTCGGCCTCTACTTCGTCGACTCCGGGCGCCACGTCGAGCACCGCCTGTTCATCGACCACAACCAGCCGCTGAGCCGCTCGAACATCGACTACCGCGGCGCCCTGCAGGACAGGGATTCGCTCGGCGTGTGGGTGGGCGACGTGCTCATCCGCAAGGAGGCCGAGGGGATCAGCACCTACGAGGCCAACAAGAACCTCCTGCTGACCCAGGGCGCCCGCGCCGAGTCGATCCCGAACCTGGAGATCGCCACCGGTGAGATCGAGGGCGCGGGCCATTCGTCCACCACCGGCCGCTTCGACGACGAGCAGCTGTTCTACCTGCGCAGCCGCGGCGTCCCCGAGGCCGAGGCCCGCCGTCTCGTCGTCCAGGGCTTCTTCGTCGAGATCGTCCGCCGCATCGGTATCCCCGAGGTGGCCGAGCGCCTCATGGCCGCCGTCCAGCGCCAGCTGGACGCGATCGCGCCCGATTGGGGCACCGGGGGATGAACCGCGCGAGAATGCCCCAGCCCGTACCCGTGCACCCCGTTCGCGTCGAGGACGATCAGATTCCCGGCGGCGTCGAGGAACTGATTAAGGAGAACTGAAGCGCATGGCCGAACTCGTCATCAAGGACCTGCATGTCGACGTCGACACCGAGAATGGCCCCAAGGAGATCCTGAAGGGCGTCGACCTGACCGTCGGCGACGGCCAGGTGCACGCCATCATGGGCCCCAACGGCTCCGGCAAGTCGACCCTGGCCTACGCCGTCGCCGGCCACCCGAAGTACACCATCACCCGGGGCTCGGTGACCCTCGACGGCGTCGAGCTGTCGGACGTCCCGGTGGACGAGCGCGCCCGCGCCGGCCTGTTCCTGGGCATGCAGTACCCGGTCGAGGTGCCCGGCGTCTCGATGGCCAACTTCCTGCGCACCGCCAAGACCGCCCTGGCCGGTGAGGCCCCCAGGGTCCGCACCTGGCCCAAGCAGGTCAACGAGGCCCTGACCACCATGGACCTGTCCAGCGACTTCGCCGAGCGCTCGGTCAACGAGGGCTTCTCCGGCGGTGAGAAGAAGCGCGGCGAGATAGCCCAGCTCTGGCTGCTCGACCCCAGGGCCGCCATTCTCGACGAGATCGACTCGGGCCTCGACATCGACGCCCTCAGGGTCGTCTCCGCGGGCATCGAGGGCTTCGCCAAGAGGCCGGGCAAGTCGGTCCTGCTCATCACGCACTACACGCGCATCCTGCGCTACGTGCACCCCGATCGCGTCCACGTCTTCGTGGATGGGCGCGTCAAAGTCACCGGCGGCGCCGAACTCGCCGACAACCTCGAGGAGCGGGGCTACGAGCAGTATGCCAAGTGATTTCGACGTCGAGGCGGTCCGCCGCGACTTCCCGGTCCTGAGCCGGCGGGTGGGCTCCGGCCCGCTCGTCTACCTGGACAGCGGGAACACCTCCCAGAAGCCGGAGTGCGTGATCGAGGCGGTGGAGCGCCACTACCGCGAGCACAACGCCAACGTCGCCCGCGCCATGCACGCGCTCGGCGCCGAGGCGACGGCCGGTTACGAGGGCGCTCGCGCGAAGATCGCCGAGTTCGTGGGCGCGAAGGCCCCCGAGGAGATCGTCTTCACCAAGAACGCCTCCGAGGCCCTCAACCTGGCGGCCGATACGCTCGGGACCCGACTGGGGCCGGGCGACGAGGTCGTCGTCTCGGTGATGGAGCACCACTCGAATCTCGTCCCCTGGCAGATGGTGTGCGAGCGCACCGGGGCCAGGCTGCGCTGGTTCGACATCACCGGGGAGGGCCGCCTCGACCTGGCGGCCGCCGAACGCGACGGGCTCATCAACGAGCGGACCAGGGTCGTCTCCCTGGCCTGGGTCTCCAATGTGCTGGGCACCGTCAACCCGATCGCGCGGATCGCCGAGCAGGCCCGCGCCGTCGGCGCCGTCATGATCGCCGATGGCTCCCAGGGCGTGCCGCACCTGCCCACGAACGTGTCCGAGCTCGGCGTCGACCTGCTGGCCTTCACCGGGCACAAGATGCTCGGCCCGACCGGTATCGGCGTCCTGTGGGGCAGGCGCGCCCTGCTCGACGAGCTGCCCCCGTTCCTGGGCGGCGGCGAGATGATCGGCGTCGTCACGATGGAGGGCTCCACATGGGCCGAGGTGCCGCACAAGTTCGAGGCGGGTACGCCCCCGATCGCCCAGGCGGTCGGCCTGGGCGCGGCCGTCGACTACCTGACCGGCCTCGGCATGGAACGGATCGCCGCCCACGAGCGCGAGATCACGCAGTACGCCCTGGACCGGCTCGGCCGGATCCCCGTGGTGCACGTCATGGGCCCGACACGGGCCGTCGACCGCGGGGGGGCCATCTCCTTCACCGTCGACGGGGTGCACCCGCACGATCTCATGCAGCTGCTCGACTCGAGGGGCATCGCCGTGCGCGGCGGGCACCACTGCGCCGAGCCGCTCCACCGCCGCCTCGGCGTGCAGAGCTCGGCCCGCGCATCCGGGTATCTTTACACGACGGAGTCCGAGATCGATGCGCTGTGCGAGTCCATCGTGTGGGCGCACGATTTCTTCACCGGCAAGCTGAAAGGCCGTTGATGAACGTCGAGGAGATGTACCAGGACATTATCCTGGACCACTACCGGCAGAAGCATCACAGCGGGCTGCGCGACCCCTTCGGCGCCGAGGTGCACCACGTGAACCCCAGCTGCGGGGACGAGTTGACCCTGCGTGTGGCCCTCGACGGCGACCGGATCGGCGACGTGAGCTACGCGGGCGAGGGCTGTTCCATCTCGCAGGCCTCCAGCTCGGTCATGACCGACCTGGTGATCGGCCGAACGGTGGAGGAGGCGATGGACACCTTCGCCGTGTTCAAGGAGATGATGGAGAGCCGGGGCCGCGTCGAACCGGACGAGGACGTCCTCGAGGATGCCATCGCGTTCGCCGGCGTCTCGCAGTTCCCGGCGCGCGTCAAGTGCGCCATGTTGAGCTGGATGGCCCTGCGCGACGCACTCGCCCGTGCCGGTGCGGACATCGTGGACGAA
This sequence comes from uncultured Propionibacterium sp., assembly GCF_963539965.1. Lineage (NCBI taxonomy): Bacteria > Bacillati > Actinomycetota > Actinomycetes > Propionibacteriales > Propionibacteriaceae > Propionibacterium > uncultured Propionibacterium sp. The sequence continues at coordinate 3,027 of NZ_CAUTOU010000076.1, read as the reverse complement.
GAGGAGACGACGACATGACAGAGCAGCAGTCCCCGGGCGGCGGCTTCGTGCCGGAGGACGGGCAGCGCCCATCCGATCTGGTGCGCGACAGGCTGCCCGATGCCCCGATCGGTGTCACGACGCCCCCCACCCAGGACCAGGTCCTCGAGGCCCTCAAGGAGGTCATCGATCCGGAGCTCATGGTCAATGTCGTCGATCTCGGCCTCGTCTACGGCGTCGAGATCGACGAGGAGGCCAATGTCGTCATCGACATGACGCTGACGAGCCCGGCCTGCCCGCTCACCGATCAGCTCGAGTGGGGCGCCCAGTCGGCCCTCGACGGCATCGTCAACTCGGTGACGATCAACTGGGTCTGGCTGCCGCCGTGGAGCCTGGACCGCATCACCGATGATGGGCGCGAGCAGCTGCGCTACATCGGCTTCAACGTCTAGCGGGGTGCTCGCCGGGGCTGATCCGGACCCGGTCCTCGGCCGTTCTCGCCCCGGATCAGTCGCCGAGCCTGTCGCGGCCGAAGGACGCGGCCCAGCCCAGCAGGGCCGCCGAGACGAGCCAGCAGACGTTCTCGACGACGCCCAGCGGCGCACCGATGAAGACCTGGATGAGCGCGTTGACGCCCAGGACCATCAACGCGGTGAGAAGGAACCGGAGTACCGGGCGGCGACGATACGGCCGCGATGCGTCGGACATCTGGTTCACTTCCGTCATCGTCGTGCCGCTTGCGGGACAAGGGATGCGTGGGGGCGCCTGCTCCCCGCGTTCATCGCACCGCCGGCAGAACTACGACGGATGTACGCGAAAATGCAAGTATGTTCATTGTGCGCTCCAGGGCCCCTGACGGACAAATCGGAGGAGCGCTCCCCGGTGCCCCGGGCTCCTGTGACCGGTGCGCCCGGCCGGGAGGGCCGTCTTTGCCCGGCGCCCCGTAACGCGGGAGAATGGACGGCGGTCCGCTGTCGGGAGGTGCAGGAGCGCTGTGATACAAGCCACTGATCTGGAAGTGCGCGTCGGCGCCCGTCTGCTGCTCTCCCCGGTGAGCTTCCAGGTGATCAAGGGCGACAGGATCGGTGTCGTCGGGCGCAACGGCGCCGGCAAGACGACGACGATGCGCGTCCTGGCCGGTGAGGGCCCGGCCTCGGGCGGATCGGTCAGGTGCTCGGGCCGGATCGGCTACCTGCCTCAGGACCCACGCGAATCGGATACGTCGGTCACGGCGCGCTCGCGCATCGTCTCGGCCCGCAACATCGAGTCCCTGATGGCCAGGATGGCCCGGGCCACCGACGACATCTCCCGTGCCGGCGGCGCGGGGCGGGAGAGGGCCATGGCGGCCTACGACCGGGCGGAGGCCGCCTTCGTCGCGGCCGGCGGCTACGGCGCCGAGGCCGAGGCCGCGCGCATCGCGGCCAGTCTCGGCCTGTCCGACCGCGTCCTGGCCCAGCCGCTGCACGAGCTGTCCGGCGGCCAGCGCCGCCGTGTCGAGCTGGCCCGCATCCTGTTCAGCAATGCCGACACCCTGCTGCTCGACGAGCCCACGAACCACCTCGACGCCGACTCGATCGCCTGGCTGCGCGACTTCCTGAGGACCTACGCCGGCGGCGTCATGGTGATCAGCCACTCCACCGAGCTGCTGGACGAGGCCGTCAACAAGGTCTTCCACCTGGATGCCAACCGCGCGACGCTCGATGTCTACTCGATGGGGTGGAGGCTCTACCTGGCCCAGCGCCAGGCGGACGAGAAGCGCCGCCGCCGCGAGCGCCTCAACGCCGAGCGCAAGGCCGCCCGGCTGATGACCCAGTCCGAGAGGCTGCACGCCAAGGCCACCAAGGCCGTCGCCGCCCAGAACATGGCCCGCCGCGCCGAGCGGCTGCTGGCCGGCACCGAGGACGAACGGGTCCGGGACAGGGTCCCGGCGATCTCCTTGCCCGACCCGGCCCCGTGCGGCAGGACCCCGCTCATGGCCGAGGCGCTGTCGAAGGCCTACGGCTCGCTGGAGGTCTTCGCCGGCGTCGATCTCGCCATCGACAGGGGGTCCCGTGTCGTGGTCCTGGGCCTGAACGGTGCCGGCAAGACGACCCTGCTGCGCCTGCTGTACGGCGTCGAGGAGCCCGATGCGGGCCGGGTGCTGGCCGGGCACGGCCTCAAGCTCGGCTACTTCGCCCAGGAGCACGACATGCTCGACATGGGCGCCACCGTGCTCGAGAACATGCAGGCGGCCGCGCCGCAGTTGACCGACACCGACGCCCGCAGGGTGCTCGGCGCCTTCCTGTTCACCGGCGACGACGACCACAAGCCGGCGCGCGTGCTGTCGGGCGGCGAGAAGACCCGTCTGGCACTGGCCACGCTCGTCGTCAGCGCGGCCAATGTGCTGCTGCTCGACGAGCCGACGAACAACCTCGATCCGGCCAGCCGCGGGCAGGTGCTCCAGGCGATTCGCGCCTACAGGGGCGCAGTGGTCCTCGTCACCCACGACGAGGGCGCCGTCCAGGCCCTCGAGCCCGACCGCGTCCTCCTGCTGCCCGACGGCGACGAGGACCTGTGGAGCGATGACTACGCGGAACTGGTCGCCCTGGCCTGAGTCGGCTCAGCTCCTGCCGAAGCGCACATGTCCGCGCCGCCGTTGCGATCGTGACGATCGATCTGCACGCAGCCCCTTGTCGGGGCGGCCCGTTCCGTGATCGCGCCGTCCGCGATGAGACGCTCACGGGTCGGTCCGGGTCGTTCGCGCGAAGACGCTCACGAGAACGCTCACCGTGATGGACCCCGGGCCGCACGGGGCGGCGTGCTCGTGAAAAGCGTTCGGGCCCATGCCCACCAGGTCGCGCAGCTGGCCCGACGTGCACTCGGCGTCGAACTCGACGAGCCGCCGGCCGGCCAGGCCGAGGCCCGCCGCGCCCATCTGCCCGGCGAGGCGGTCGGACTTGTCGCCGGCCACGTCGAGCAGGCCGAGGGCCGCGCGCAGCCCGGCCAGGTGGGCCGTCGTCGGGGTCGCCACGACGAGGCGCCCGGCGTCGGAGAGCACTCGGGCGAACT
>NZ_CAUTOU010000075.1:0-9697 GCF_963539965.1 uncultured Propionibacterium sp. | reverse complement strand
CAAAAAACAAAACAAAACCAGAAACACGCTGTTGAGTTATCAAGAAACAACCACCAGCCGGTACGGGACCAGCCGTCGGCAGCCATCTGCGAACAATCAACCGAGCAGGCGGATCGTCCGCATACATATTGTATTGCAGCCACCGCGAGCGGCAGCTCAATCAACTTTAGGGGGTTGATCCCCAGGAAGTCAAATCGACTTCCCATCCTCTCCGTCGGATCGGCGGCTCGCACCACCGATCACTCCGCTCGGATGACCCCCGATCCGGCCGGCCTCTTGCGGAGCCTCCTCGTCCGGGGCGGGAAAAAACAATACCCCCGGGCGCGTCACCGCGCAAGTCCGAGGGGCAGTAACCTCGAAGAAATCTTGTCTTCCCTTGTCAGGGGACGATTACACCACCAACGGTGCGCTTGCCGCGGCGGACCACGGCATACCTGCCGGCGAGGAGCTCGTCCTCGGTCAGGCGCGCCTCGACGTCGGTGACCTTCCGGTTGTTCAGATAGGCGCCGCCCTCGGCGACGGCCCGGCGGGCCGCGGACTTCGAGGGCACCACCCCGCTGGCGGCGAGCGCGTCGACGACGGACGGGAACCGCCCGTCCGCCGGGGCCAGCTCCACGGCACCGATCTCGCCCATGACCATGGCGAGGGCCTCCGTGTTCAGGGCCCCGAGGTCACCGCGGCCGAAGAGCGCCGCGGCGGCGGCTTCGGCGGCCTCGCGGGCCGCCCTGCCGTGGACCAGGTCGGTGATGTCATTGGCCAGTGCGTGCTGGGCGGCCCTCCCGGAGGGCGCCTGCCTCGTCCGGGTCTCCAGCTCATCGATCTCGTCGCGGGTTCGGGCGGAGAAGATCTTGAGGTAGTCGACCACCGAGGCGTCCTCGGCGTTCAGCCAGAACTGGTGGAAGGCGTACGGGGACGTGAGTCCGGGGTCGAGCCAGATGGCGCCGCCCTCGGTCTTGCCGAACTTGGTGCCATCGGCCTTCGTCAGCAGGGGCGTCACCAGGCCGTGGACGACATCGCCCGTAGTGCGGCGGATGTAGTCGATACCGGCAGTGATGTTGCCCCACTGGTCCTGCGCCCCGGTCTGGAGGGTGCAGCCGTAGCGCTCGTGCAGGGCCGCGTAGTCGAGGGACTGGAGCAGGACGTAGCTGAACTCCGTGTAGCTGATGCCCTCGTCCAGGCGTCGGGCCACCACGTCCCGGGCCAGCATCCTGTTGACGCTGAAGTGCCTGCCGATGTCGCGCAGGAAGTCCAGGGCCGGCAGCGGAGCCGTCCAGTCGAGATTGTTGACGATCTGGGAGGCGTTCTCGCCCTCGAAGCTCACGAACCGGCTCACCTGGGAGCGCAGGGACTCGACCCAGCCGGCCACGGTCTCCCTGGTGTTCATGACGCGCTCGCCGGTCATCTTGGGATCGCCGATCAGACCGGTGGCGCCGCCTACGAGCAGGAGCGGACGGTGGCCGGCCTCCTGGAGCCGGCGGGCGAGGATCAACTGCATCAGATGACCGATGTGCAGGCTCGGCGCGGTGGGGTCGAAGCCCACGTAGCTCGTGACCATTCCCCCATCGAGATGGGCGGCGAGGGCCGCTTCGTCCGTGGTCGTCGAGACGAACCCACGCCATGTCAGGTCATCGAGCAGCGCATTCACCCCGACAGCCTATGACACGGCCGCCGATGGGCACGAGCGGCGCGCGGAGCGGGACCCGGCGAGCCCTCGTCGGGCCCGCGGCGTCAGGCCTGCCGGCCCCATTGCGCAGCGGCCCTGCCGGCCGCCTCGACGGCCGCCAGCTGCTCGGCGACGCGCTCGGGAGCGGTACCGCCGCGGCCGTTGCGGGAGGCGACCGAACCGGTGATCGTCAGCACGTCGCGGACGGCCGGCCCCAGGTGGGCGTCGATGCCGGCCAACTGCTCGTCGCCCAGCTCGGACAGCTCCATCGAGTTGGCCTCGCAGAACCGGACGGCACGGCCCGTGATGTCGTGCGCCCGGGCGAAGGGGACGCCCCGGCGGACGAGCCAGTCCGCCATGTCGGTGGCCAGGGAGAAGCCGCGCGGGGCGGCCTGGGCCAGGCGCTCCTCGTCGAAGGCGAGGGTGCCGACCAGGCCGGCGACGGCCGGCAGCAGGACATGGAGCTGATCAATGCCGTCGAACAGCGGCTCCTTGTCCTCCTGCAGGTCGCGGTCGTAGGCGGTGGGCAGTCCCTTGAAGGTGGCCAGCAGGCCGGTGAGATTGCCGATCAGCCGTCCGGCCTTCCCCCTGGCCAGCTCGGCCACATCGGGGTTCTTCTTCTGGGGCATGATGCTCGAGCCGGTGCTCCAGGCGTCGTCGAGCCGGGCGAAGCCGAACTCGGGAGTGGTCCAGGCGATGACGTCCTCGGCCAGGCGCGAGAGATCGACGCCGATCTGGGCGAGCACATAGGCGGTCTCGCTCACCAGGTCGCGGGCGGCGGTGCCGTCGATGGAGTTCATCACCGAGCCGTCGAAGCCGAGCTCGTGGGCGACCCGCTCGGGGTCGAGGCCGAGCGAGGTGCCGGCGAGGGCGGAGGAGCCGTAGGGGCTGACCGCCAGGCGGCGGTCCAGGTCGCGGAAGCGCTCGATGTCGCGCAGCAACGGCCAGGCGTGGGCGAGCAGCTGGTGGGCGAGCAGGACGGGCTGGGCGGTCTGCATGTGGGTGCGCCCGGGCATGATCGCCGACCGATGGGCACGGGCCTGTGCGCACAGGGCGGAGACGACGTCGCAGGCATCGAGGGCCAGGGCGCGGATCTCCCGGCGCAGGTACATGCGGATGAGGGTGGCGATCTGGTCGTTCCGGCTGCGACCGGCACGCAGGCGGCCGCCGAGCACGGGGCCGACCCTCTCGATGAGGATGCGCTCGAGGGCGCCGTGAACGTCCTCATCGGTGGGGGCCGGGTGCAGCTCGCCGCGGGCGACCTGCTCGGCCATGTCGGCCAGGGCGGCGTCCATCGCGGCATGGTCGGCGTCGGTCAGCAGACCGGCGGCGTGCAGGGCGCGGGCGTGGGCGCGGGAACCGGCGATGTCCTCGCGGGCGAGGCGCCAGTCGAACCGAGTGGAGACCGACAGGGCGAACATCGCCTCGGCCGGGCCGCCGGCGAAACGTCCTCCCCACAGCAGACCCTGCTGATGATCCTGACTCATGGCGCGCCTTTCGTGATGCTCGTGCGGGGCCGCTCGCCGCGGTGACCGCGGTGCGGATTCTATGCGAACGACGGACCCTGCTCGCGGCGAGCGGGCGGACGACCAGTACGGGCCATCGCCAGGAAGTACGCAGCCGCCTCCCGGCCCCCATCGGGATCGCGGGAGATGACCATGACGGTGTCGTCACCGGCGATGGTGCCGAGGACCGCCTGCAGGCAGACTCGGTCGATGGCCGAGGCGAAGTACTGGGCGGCCCCCGGCGGTGTCTTGATGATGAGCAGGTTCGCCGAGGCTTCGGCCGAGACGAGCACCTCGGCGCAGATCCGGGCCAGGCGCTGTTCGAGCAGCGCCCGGTCGGAGGCGGCATCGGCGCTCGGGGGGGCGTACACCAGGACGCCCGAGACCGAGCGCACCCGCACCGCACCGATGTCGAGCAGATCCTTGCTGAGCGTGCCCTGGCTGACCCTGATCCCCTGCTCGGCCAGCATGTCGGCCAGTTCGCCCTGAGAGCCGATCTCGTGGGCCCGGATCAGTTCCAGGATCAGCGCCTGGCGCGCGACCCTGCCGGAGCCCGCCCGCTCCGATGTCGATGCGTTCGCGCTCATACTCGCCCCTGGGCGGCGTCCAGCAGCCCGGGCAGGGCGGCCACGAAGGCGTCCAGCTGCTCACCGGCAATGACGAGCGGCGCGGCGATGCGCAGCACGGACGGGCGCGGCGCATTGATGATCCAGCCGGCCTCGAGAGCCGCATCGGCGACCCCGGCGGCGATCGGCCGGTTCAGGACGATGCCGCGCAGCAGGCCCTGACCGCGGACCAGGTCGATGCGGGGGTCCCCCAGGGCCATGACCGTCTCGGCGAGGTGCTCGCCGAGACGCTCGGAGCGGTCGGCGAGCCCCTCCGAGGCCATCGTCTCGAGCACCGCGCAGCCGACCGCGCAGGCGATCGGGTTACCGCCGAAGGTCGTGCCGTGCTGGCCGGGTCCGAACAGGCCGGCCGCCTCGCCGAGGGCGATGCAGGCGCCGATCGGGTAGCCGTTGGCCAGCCCCTTGGCGACGGTGATGATGTCGGGCGTGATGCCGGCGCGCTGGTGGGCGAACCACCTGCCGCAACGGCACAGCCCGGTCTGGACCTCGTCGATCCACAGCAGGGCGCCGCGGTCGGCGGTGATGCGGCGGGCCGCGGGCAGGAAGTCCTCGCCCGGCTCGACGACGCCGTTTTCGCCCTGGATGGGTTCGAGCACGACGGCGGCGACCGTCTCGTCGACCGCCCTCTCAAGAGCCACGGCATCCCCGTAGGGCACCCAGACGATCTCGCCGGGCAAGGGCTCGAAGGGCTTGCGGTAGTGCTCGTTGTGGGTGATCGCCAGGGCTCCCATCGTGCGCCCGTGGAAGGAGCCCTCCATCGCGACGATCCTGCCGCGGCCGGTCAGGCGGCTCAGCTTGAAGGCCGCCTCGTTGGCCTCGGTGCCCGAGTTCGCGAAGAAGACGCGGGCCGGGGTCTGCGGCGCGTTCAACGTGGCCAGCGGGACGAGCCGCTCGCCGAGCTCGATCTGGGGGGGCGAGGCGAAGAGGTTCGAGATGTGGCCGAGCATGCCGGCCTGCTCGCCGATCGCCTTGACGACGGCCGGGTGGGCGTGGCCGAGCGCGTGCACGGCCAGACCCGCGAGCAGGTCGGTGTAGTGCTTCCCGTCGGCGTCCCAGACGTCGGCGCCCCGGCCGCGCACCAGGACGCGCCTCGGATGGCCGAAGGTGTTCATCAGGGTCCTGTCGTAGCGCTCGCCCCAGGTCCTCTGGTCGATGGCGTGACCGCTCACAATTCATCGTCCTCCTCGGCCCGGACCATCGTGCCGATGCCGTCGTTCGTGAAGATCTCCAGCAGCAGCGAGTGCTCGACGCGCCCGTCGGCGACGGTGGCGCGGGGAACCCCGCCCTGCACGGCGCGCAGGCAGGCCTCCATCTTGGGGCGCATGCCCGAGACCAGCTCGGGGAGCAATTCCTGCAGCTCGCCCGCGCTGATCTGGGTGATGACGTCCTCGCTGTTGGGCCAGTCCGAGTACAGGCCGGCCACGTCGGTCAGCATGACCAGGCGCTCGGCGTGCAGGGCGACCGCCAGTGCCGCCGCGGCGGTGTCCGCATTGACGTTGAAGACCTCCTCGTGCTCGCCGGGGGCGACGGTGGCGATGACCGGGATGCGGCCGGCGTCCATGAGGTCCTGGACGGCCTGGGGGTGCACGGCGGTGACCTCGCCGACCTGGCCGAGTTCCATCGGGACGCCGTCGACCATGACCTTCTTCGGCACGGCGGTGAACAGCCGGGCGTCCTCGCCGGACAGGCCCACCGCGTAGGGACCGTGGTCGTTGACCAGGTTGACGAGCTCACGCCCCACCTGGCCGACGAGCACCATCCGGACGATGTCCATGGCCTCGGGCGTGGTGACGCGCAGGCCCCCGCGGAACTCGCTGCGGATGTCGAGACGCTTGAGCATGCGGTTGATCTGGGGGCCGCCGCCGTGGACGACGACCGGTTTCACGCCGCAGCGGCGCATGAAGACGATGTCCTGGGCGAAGGCGCGTTTGAGACCGTCGTCGACCATGGCGTTGCCGCCGTACTTGATGACGATCGTCCTGCCCGCGTACTGCTCGAGCCAGGGCAGGGCCTCGATGAGGGTGCCCGCCTTGCCAATGGCCGCGTCGCGGTCGAGGCTGCTCACCCTGCTCATGAGGAGTACTCCGCGTTCTCCCTGACGTAGCCGTACGTCAGGTCGTTGGTCCAGATCGCGGCCTGCTCCTCACCGGCGTGCAGGTCGACGACGACGCAGGCCCGGCGCGGGCGCAGGTCGACCAGCGAGCGGTCCTCGCCGATCGCTCCGCCGCGACAGACCGTGACGCCGTTGAAGGAGACGTCGAGTTCGGCCGGTTCGAAGACGGCCCGCGTGGTGCCGACCGTGGCCAGCACGCGGCCCCAGTTGGGGTCGTTGCCGAAGACGGCGCACTTGAACAGGTTCGACCGCGCGATCGCACGGCCCACTTCGAGAGCGTCGGCCTCGCTGGCTGCGCCCCTGACGAGGATCTCGATGTCGTGGCTGCTGCCCTCGGCGTCGCCCAGGAGCCGGCGGCCGAGGTCGAGGCAGACCGCGGTGAGCGCGGCGGCGAACTCCCTGGTGCCGAGCCGCACGCCGGAGGCACCCGAGCTCAGCAGCAGAACGGTGTCGTTCGTCGACTGGCAGCCGTCGGAGTCGAGGCGGTTGAGGGAGACCTCGGTGGCCGCGCGCAGGGCCGTGTCGGCCTGCCCGGCGGTGATGACGGCATCAGTGGTGATGACGACGAGCATCGTGGCCAGAGCCGGGGCGAGCATTCCGGCGCCTTTCGCCATGGCGCCGATGGACCAGCCCTCGCCCGCGAAGACGGCGGTCTTCGGACAGGTGTCGGTCGTCATGATGGCGCGGGCCGCATCGGCACCACCGTCGGCGGACAGGCCGGCGAAGGCTGCTTCGACGCCCGTCAGGAGCCTGCCCATGGGCAGTCGCTCGCCGATCAGGCCGGTGGAGCAGACGGCCACGTCATGGCTGGCCGCACCGAGCAGACCGGCCACGGCATCGGCGGTGGCGGCCGAGTCGGCCAGGCCCTCCTCGCCGGTGCAGGCATTGGCGCCGCCGGAGTTGAGGACGACGGCCCTCAGGGCTCCGTCCGCCACGGCCTGACGCGACCACAGGACCGGTGCGGCGCAGACCCTGTTCGAGGTGAAGACGCCGGCCGCGACGTCGGCCGGGCCGTCGTTGACGACGAGCGCCAGGTCGGGGCTGCCGTCGGTCTTGATGCCGGCGGCGGCGCCCGCCGCGCGGAAGCCCCTGGGTGCGGTGACGGTCACGGTGCGACTCCGATCGTGGGCAGGCCGATCGTCTCGTCCAGGCCCAGCGCGAGGTTCATGGACTGCACGGCGCTGCCGGCAGTGCCCTTGGTCAGATTGTCGAGGGCGGACACGACGACCAGCCGGCCGGCCGCCGGGTCGACGGTCGCGTTGACGACGACCGAGTTCGAGCCGAGCACCGACTGGCTGGCGGGCCACACGCCGGCCGGGAGCACCTGCACGAAGGGCTCGTCCGCGTAGGCGCTCCGATAGGTCTCGTGCACCCGCTCCTGGCCGACCGACGAGTCGATCGGTGCGGTGATGACGGCCAGTATGCCGCGCTGCATCGGGGCGAGCAGCGGCGTGAAGCTGACGGACGGGGATCTCGCGCCGAGGGCCTCGAGGTTCTGCAGGATCTCGGGGATGTGGCGATGCGTGCCGCCCACGCCGTAGGCGCTGACCGACCCGGTCGTCTCGGAGCCGAGCAGACCGGGCCTGGGGCTGCGTCCGGCGCCGCTCGTGCCGGAGGCCGCGGCAATGGTGATGTCCCGGCCGTCGATGAGACCGCCGGCGATCGCCGGCAGCAGGCCGAGTGTGCTGGTGGCGACATAGCAGCCGCACACGGCGATGCGCCGGGCCCCCTTGAGCACCTCGCGCTGGCCCGGCAGCTCGGGCAGGCCGTAGGGCCACGATCCGGCGTAGGGCGTCCCGTAGAAGGTCTTCCAGCGCTCCTCGCTGGTCAGTCGATGGTCGGCACCGCAGTCGATGACGAGGGTCTCGGCGGGCAGCTCGGCCGCGATGGCCGCCGAGGCGCCGTGCGGCAGGGCCAGGAAGACGACGTCGTGACCGGCCAGGTTCTCGGCGGTGGTCTCGACGACCCGCCGGTCGTACAGGTCGATCAGGTTGGAGTGGTGCTCGCCCAGCGCGGTCCCCGCGCTGGACCCGGCGGTGAGCGCACCGATCTCGACCTGGGGGTGCCCGGCGAGGAGCCTGAGGATCTCTCCCCCGGCATAGCCGGTGCACCCGGCGACCGCTGCTGCGTACGACATGAGCATAAGTATGTCATGCTAAAAATAAATATGCGATTCCGTCCGCTCCTCGGCGTATTAGGGTGATGCGCAATCCGTTGCCGATCGAAGGACACTCCGATGACCATGTACACCCAGGCCTCCCGACTGCGCGGCGTGCGCTACGACGTACGCGGCAAGAACATGGTGGAGGCCCAGCGCATGGAAGCGGCGGGCCAGCGCATCCTCAAGCTCAACATCGGCAACCTCGCCCCCTTCGGTTTCGAGACGCCCGACTCGGTCGTCCGCTCCATGGTCGCCCACCTGCCCGAGTCCGAGGGCTACTCCGACTCGAGCGGGGTCTACTCGGCCCGCACAGCCGTGGCGAACTACTACCAGTCCAAGGGCCTGGACGTCGACGTCGACCAGGTGATGCTCGGGAACGGCGTCAGCGAGCTCATCTCGATCGTCCTTCAGGCGCTGCTGGACATCGACGACGAGGTGCTCATCCCCTCCCCCGACTATCCGCTGTGGACCGCCCAGGTGACCCTGTGCAGCGGTCGCGCGGTGCACTACTTGGCCGACGAGACCAACGGCTGGAACCCGGATCTCGAGGACATCGCCTCCAGGATCACCCCGCGCACCAGGGCGATCGTGCTCATCAACCCGAACAACCCGACCGGCGCCGTCTTCAGCGCCGAGACGGTGAGGGGCGTCGTCGAGCTGGCCCGAGAGCACGGGCTCATCATCCTGTCGGACGAGATCTACGAGAAGGTCATCTATCGCGGCGAGCACGTCCACGCCGCGGGCCTCGCCGGCGAGGACGTCCTGTGCCTGACCTTCTCCGGCCTGTCGAAGGCCTATCGCGCCTGCGGTTTCCGCGCCGGCTGGCTGGCCATCACCGGTCCGCTCGCCGCGGCCGAGGACCTGCTCGAGGGCCTGCACCTGCTGGCCAATATGCGCATGTGCGCCAATGTGCCCGCGCAGCACGCCATCCAGACCTGCCTGGGGGGGTACCAGTCGATCAACGATCTGGTGGCCCCGGGCGGACGCTTCCACGACCAGATCATGCTGTCGGCCGAGCTGCTCAACGAGATCGAGGGCGTCAGCTGCGTGCCGGCCAGCGGCGCGCTGTACCTGTTCCCGCGCCTCGACCCGGAGCGCTTCCCCATCCAGGACGACGAGGAGTGGGCGCTGGGGCTGCTGCGCCGCAAGAAGATCCTCGTCAGCCACGGACGCGGCTTCAACTGGCCCGCCCCCGACCACTTCCGCCTCGTGACGTTGCCCGGGGAGGAGGTGCTGCGCGAGGCCATCGCCCGCATCGCCGAGTACTGCGAGGAGACCCGCCACGACTGAGCCCGCCCCGCCGATGATGAGCATCGGCGCCAGGGCACGGCAGGAGCACCGCGGGTCGAGGACGCGACGATCTCCACCACGGCGAAGAGTGCGTAGCAGGACGCTATGACGCGCACGACGCCCGTACCCGCCGCGATGACGGCGGGTCGGCGGTGAACACGCCGAGGACCGGGAGCGCCCACGAGCGGGCCGGCGGCGAGCACGATGACGCGCTCGATCTCGCCGTGGCGGCCGGCGAGCACCGCCACTGCCTCACGGCCGACCCCCGGCGGACCGCTCCGCGGCGTCGAGGGCCACGAGATGGCCCGGGGCGATCTCGACGAGCGGGGCGGCGCCGGC
>NZ_CAUTOU010000074.1:0-9799 GCF_963539965.1 uncultured Propionibacterium sp. | reverse complement strand
CCGTTGAGCGGCTCCGGAGGGGCGGGGGGGGCGGGGCGCGGGGCCCCCCCCTCCGGCGCGCCGCCCCCGATCCGGTTCCGTCGTCCCGCGCGCACCGCCCCTCACGCGCCACTGATCGGGCGAGGCCGGAACGAACGGTTCGGATGATCGATCAGTCGATAGCCCAGCAGGGCGTTGGCCGGGGACAGGATCACGGCTCCCACGGCGGTTTCCGTCCTGCGCGTCACGTGAGGTCAGAATGATGAACATCAGCACGGCGGACATTGTCCGAAGAATCCTTCGCCCCGGTCACCGCCCGGCCGGCGCGGAGCAGGGCCCGCGTCCGCGATGCGCAGGCGGCCCCAAGCACCGCGAACGCGGCATGGTCACCGCCGAGCTGGCCGTCTCGATCCTCGCGGCGACCCTCATCGCCGCCGGCCTGTGCTGGGTCATAGGTGTCATCGGCACCCAGATCCGCTGCCAGGACTCCGCTGCGGCCATCGCTCGCCAGCTCGCCCGCGGGGACGAGAACGGCGTCGAGCGCGCGCGTGCGTCCGTGCCCGCCGGCGGCGGTGTCCGGATCGACACCGCCGGCGACGTCGTGCGGGTGACGGTCACCGACGAGCTCAGCTGGGGCAGGCTCGGCCCGGTCCCCGTCAGCGGCAGCGCCACCGTCACGAAGGAGCCCCGCGTGATGGAGCGGAGACCATGAGCAGGATCGTCACCACGAACGGGATCAATGCGGGCAGTCATCCCGGGGCGCACCCTTCCGCGCGGTCGGGGGAGGGCCCCCGCGCGGTCGGGGGAGGGGACGAGCGGGGCTCGGGTACGACGCTGGCGGCCTCGATCGTCGTCCTCATGTGCGCCGCCGCCTTCTGGGCCCTGGTCCTGTCGGGCTGGATCGCAAGCGACCGGCGCGCCAGGCAGGCCGCGGATCTGGCCGCTCTTGCCGGGGCCCACGCGCACGAGCAAGGGGCGCCGCCCTGCGATGCCGCCCGCGAGTACGCCCAGCGCAACGGCGGCGAGCTCACCGACTGCGGCATCAGCACCGGGCCCGGGGAGTACATCGTCCACGTCGAGGTGACGGTCGAGCTGCGGCCCGCCCTGCCGGGGGCGCCGTCCAGGGTGGGCGAGGAGGCCCGGGCCGGCTTCCTCGTCCCCGACGAGGATCCCGGCTCCGGGCAGGCCGGTCCGGTCTCGTCCGATCCGGCCCCAGGGGGCGGAGACGAGTCCGGTGGTTGAGCCACGCGCGGTGCCGGCCTTCGTGCACCCCGGCCGGATCCGGCCGGGGGCCGGTGCCGGGCGACTGGCGAACCGGCGCTGGGCTGGCGCTCGGCAGCGAACCGGCGCCTCTCCTGGCGGGCCGGCCGCCGGACGCCCGCTCAGTCGCCGATGAGGGCGGCCAGCAGCTGTCCGGCCGCCCGCTTGTCGAGGTGCTGGTTGGCGTTGCCGCACTTGGGAGAGACGATGCACGCCGGGCAGCCGTCGTAGCAGTCGCAGCTGCGCAGCCGTTCGAGGGCCGCCCGGCCCCACTCGTCGGCCACCTCGTAGCCGCGGGCGGCGAAACCGGCGCCGCCGGCCACGCCGTCGTGGACGATGATCGTGCACAGCTCCGTGTCGGGGTGCACCACCGTCGACACCCCGCCGATGTCCCAGCGGTCGCACGGGGCGAAAGCGGGCAGCAGGCCGATCGCGGTGTGCTCCATCGCGTGCGCGGCATCGCCGAGCCTGACCGCCGAGAAGCCCAGCCGCTCGGCGACCGGCCGGGGCACCGTCCACCACATCGCCCTGGTCACCATGCGGTGCTCGCTCAGGTCGAGCGGCGTCTCGTCCCACACCCGACCGGTCTGCTCGTCCCGTCGCAGGTAGCCGATCACCTGCGTGATCAGCTCGATGTCGCCGGTGGACACCTGCGTCGTGCCGAACCGCTTGCGGGCCTCCTCGTGCAGGATGCGCGCCTGCGTCGTCGAGATCGGCTGCGTGTGATAGCCGGGGCGCTGCCTGTGCACGAGGGCCTCGCGGCGCTCCGGCGCGAGCCGGTCCACCACGTACTGCTCGCCCTGCTGCAGATAGACGGCCCCGGGGAAGACGCTGCGATCGGCGGACTCCACGTCCACCTGACCGAGGACGCGGCCGGAGCCGGACTCGACGATGTCCAGCGGCCTGCCGCCCAGGCCGCGCAGGTCGATGGCGTCCACCGCGCGCTCCGGCCTGGGCCAGAACCATCCGGTCGAACGGCGGCGCAGCAGCCCGGCGGCGGCGAGCCGATCGGCCAGGGCGATCATCGTCCCGCCGAACCAGCGCTCGTCGGCCGGTTGGAGCGGCATCTCCTGCGCGGCCGCGGCCAGCTGCGGACCGAGCACGTGCGGGTTCTCCGGGCTCAGCACCGTGCGCTCCACCGGGGCCTCGAAGATGAGTCCCGGGTGCGCGAACAGGTAGGCGTCCAACGGGTTCTGGCTGGCCAGCACCACCACCAGGGCGTCGCGGTCGGCCCGCCCTGCGCGCCCGGCCTGCTGCCACAGCGAGGCCAGGGTGCCGGGGAAGCCGCAGATGAGCACCGCGTCCGTGCCCGAGATGTCCACGCCCAGCTCGAGGGCGTTCGTGGCGGCCACGCCGGTCAGCTCGCCGCTGGTCAGGCCGCGTTCGATCTCGCGCCGGTCGTGG
Organism: uncultured Propionibacterium sp.; assembly: GCF_963539965.1. Lineage (NCBI taxonomy): Bacteria > Bacillati > Actinomycetota > Actinomycetes > Propionibacteriales > Propionibacteriaceae > Propionibacterium > uncultured Propionibacterium sp. Next base: position 7,156 of record NZ_CAUTOU010000074.1, on the reverse strand, counting down.
GCCAGATAACCCGATCGGTACGCCAGGACGCGCCGGCCCGTGCGCAGGCGCCCTGCCGCCCGCTCGGCGACCAGCTCCGACTGGGTCCGGCTCGGCACGAAGGCGATCGTCTGCCTGCCGGCGTCGACCAGCCGTGCCAGGAGCATCGTGGCGTCAGCGTAGACGTCGCCCTCGGGCCGCCACAGCACCACGTCGCGGGCCGGGCGCGACGAGGCGTCCCGGCTCACCTCCGCGACCGGCCGGGGCTCGCCGATCAGGAGGGCGGCCGACTGCCCGGCTGCGGACGCCGTCGCGGAGGCGACGGCGAACACGGGGTCGGAGCCGTAGGCCCGGCACAGTCTCCGCAGCCGGCGGACGACACCGGCCACCTGCGCGCCGAAGACGCCCCGGTAGCGGTGCCCCTCGTCGATCACCACATACCTCAGGCCTCCGAGCAGGCGGGCCCAGCGCCCGTGCTGGGGAAGGATCGCATGGTGCAGCATGTCGGGATTGGTCAGCACGTAGCTTGCGTACTCGCGGGCGAAGCGCCTTGTCGCAGCGTCGGAATCGCCGTCCAGGGCGGCCACCCGCCAGCTCCTCGGGCCGAGTTCGCGCGCCGTGCGGCGCTGATCGTGGGCGAGTGCCTTCGTCGGTGCGAGGTAGAGGGCCGTCGGCTCGTGCGCGACGCCAAGCAGCGAGCGGGCCGCCGATGCGCTCGCCGCCCGCCCGGCCCGGACGGACCCGAGGCCATTCTGCCGACCGGGACCGTGCACCCATGGAGGCGGGCCCTCGGTCCCGGCCGTGGTCGCGGGGCGCCGCGGGCCGGCGCCCGTGGACGCGCTGGTGGGCCGCTGCCGGGTGCCGTCCGCCCCGGTCCCGCCCGGAGCGGTGTCGGCGATGACGGCCATGAGGTAGGCCAGCGTCTTGCCCGAGGCGGTCGGCGTCGAGACGACCACGTGACGGCCTGCGTGCATGAGCTCGGCGACCTCCGCCTGGTGCTCCCAGGGAGCCTCGATGCCGCGCTCGGCGAACCTCCGCCGGTGATCCTCGCCGAGCCAGGCCGGCCACGTCCCGCGCCTGCCGCCGGCGGCGTCGCGATGGTCGACATGGATCACGCCGGGATCTGCGCTCAACCACTCGGGGACTGCCATGGACCCCATTGTGCCCACCGCGATCGTGCTCGTCGTGCCGGCATCGTCTTCGCCGGGGCCCGTCCCCCGCAGGGCGCTCGCCCGGCAGACATTCTCGTGTGCCACAGTTGGGGCCATGCTCAGCAGGCGGGACACCGACGCGCTCCGCGAGGCCCTCGTCGGCGCCGGCTACACCGTCGACGCCGTGCTCGACCGGCTCGGGCCGGCCGGCCAGGAGGGCCTCGCGCGCAATGCGACGGTCCCCGCTCTGCACATCCTGGGCGGGGCCGACGACGCCCAGGCCAACCTGATCCGGCTGTTCCCGCTGCAGCAGGCCCTGCCGCGCGAGAGCCTCGACTCGTCGGGCGGCGGGCCGCTCGACGTGGATGCGCTCGTCGGCGCCGGCATCCTGCGGCATGTCCGCCCGGCCGGGGCCGCCGGCGGTGCCCGGGCGGACGGTCCGCTCGTCGAGGCGGTCGTCGACATCCGCCCCTACGGTTTCGAGGACGCCGGCGGCGACTGGTCGGGCTGGGTCGCCGCCGACCCGGTCCCCGGCCTCGACCGGGTCGTCACCCCGACCCGCCCCGACTACGTACTCGGTGTCAGCCCCGCATCCACCTCGCTGGTCCAGCTGAGCGTGCCCGACGAGGTCGGCTCCGCGCTCGACCTCGGCACCGGGTGCGGCGTGCAGAGCCTGCACCTGGCCCGCCACGCCGAGCGCGTCGTCGCCACCGATCTGAACCCGCGCGCCTGCGGGCTCGCCGGGCTCACCATGGCGCTCAACGGCCTCGATCGGGTCCGATTGCGCCAGGGCAGCCTTTACGGACCGGTCGCAGCGGAGCGCTTCGACCTCATCGTCACCAACCCGCCCTATGTCATGAGTCCGCCCGCCGGTGACGGCGAGCGCCTCGTCTACCGCGAGGGATCCTTCACCGGCGACGGCCTGGTCGAAACGATCGTCCGCCAAGGGCCCGACCACCTCGCCGATGGCGGGCTGCTGCAGGTCCTCGCCAACTGGGCCGACACCCGCGACATGGCCTGGCAGGACCGGCTGTCCGGATGGACGGCCGGTACCGGCTGCGATCTGTGGGTCATCCAGCGCGAGCGCCTGGACGTCTACGAGTACATCGAGACGTGGCTCGCCGATGCCGGCCTGGACGGCGGCGAGCAGTGGGGGCCGCGCTACCGCCGCTGGCTCGACTACTTCGAGCGGCTGGGCATCACCGGTGTCGGCATGGGCTGGATCATGCTGCGCAACTCCGGCGCCGCCCGGCCGCAGGTCCGCGTCGAGGAGTGGCCCCATGACATCGGCCGGCCCGTCGGGCCCGCCCTGTCGTCCGGCTGGAAGGCCATCGACGCCCGGGCGATGCGCGATGACGAGCTCTTCGCCGCGCACTGCGCGCTGAGTCCCGACGTCGTCCAGGAGACCTCGGGCGCGCCGGGGGCCGCCAATCCCAGCCGTGTTGTCCTGCGCCAGGGGACGGGCCTGAGGAGGGCGGTCGAGGTGAGCACCTCCCTGGGCGGCGTGCTGGGCGCCTGCGACGGCGAACTCTCCCTGGGACGGATCGTCGACGCGGTCGCCAGCCTGCTCGGGGAGGAGCCGGCCGGCCTGCGCGCGGAGCTCGCCCCCGGCCTGCGGGATGCACTCGCCGACGGCTTCATCCTCATCACCGGCCCCGCCCAGGGCTGAAACGCCTGCACGCGGTTCGCCGTTCCGGCTCCGGCGGGGCTATGGTGAGCCTCACACGGCGGATGCCCGGTGCGATCGGTCCCCGTCCCGGCTCGGCGGGCACGTGGCTCGGCGAGCGCTACGATCTGTGGCGTCCGCCCGCTCGGCAGTGGGCGGCCGCCGGCCCGAGTCCCGGGGCCGCCAGACTCATACGAAGGATCACTGTGGCAGACAACCCGCGCCGGCTCGTCATCGTCGAGTCCCCCACGAAGGCGACGAAGATCGCCGGCTACCTCGGCCCCGACTACACCGTCGAGTCGAGTCGTGGGCACGTGCGCGACCTGCCCACCAGCGCCGCCGAGGTGCCGGCCAGGTACAAGGGCCAGCCGTGGGCGCGCACCGGCGTCAACGTCGACAACGACTTCACGCCGATCTACGTGGTCAGCGCCGACAAGAAGGCCACGATCCGTCAGCTCAAGGCCGATCTCAGGGACTCCGACGAGCTCTACCTGGCCACCGACGGCGATCGTGAGGGCGAGGCCATCGCATGGCACCTGCTCCAGGAGCTGAAGCCCAAGGTGCCGGTCAGGCGCATGGTCTTCCACGAGATAACCAGGGACGCCATCCGTCAGGCCGTCCAGAACCCGCGCGAGCTCGACGAGAACCTCGTCCAGGCGCAGGAGACCCGTCGCATCCTCGACCGGCTCTACGGCTACGAGGTCAGCCCCGTGCTGTGGAAGAAAGTGATGCCACGCCTGTCTGCGGGCCGCGTGCAGTCCGTTGCCACCCGCCTGATCGTCGACCGCGAGCGCGAGCGCATGGCCTTCCGCCCCGCGAACTACTGGGACCTGGAGGCCACCCTCGACGCCGGCGCCGAGGCCGACCCGCGCCGGTTCGCCGCCCGGCTGTCCGCCCTGGACGGGCGGCGCATCGCCCAGGGCGCCAACTTCGACTCCCTCGGCAGGGTCAAGGGCGACGTCGTCGTTCTCGACGAGGACTCGGCCGCCGCGCTGGCCGCGGCCCTGGAGAAGACCCCGTTCGCGATCACCGCCGTCGAGGCCAAGCCGTACACCCGCCGTCCGGCCGCGCCCTTCCGCACCACGACACTGCAGCAGGAGGCCGGCCGCAAGCTCGGTTTCACCACCGACCGCACGATGCGCATCGCCCAGGAGCTCTACGAGGGCGGCTGGATCACCTACATGCGCACCGACTCGGTCACCCTCTCCGACCAGGCCATCCAGGCCGCCCGTGACGCCGTCAAGGCGCTCTACGGGGCCGACTACCTGCCCGGGAGACCGCGCGTCTACGCCAGCAGGGTCAAGAACGCCCAGGAGGCCCACGAGGCCATCCGCCCCGCGGGCGCGAGCTTCCGCACGCCGGCCCGGTCCGGTCTGAGCGGCGAGCAGTTCCGTCTGTACGAGCTCATCTGGCAGCGCACCGTCGCCTCGCAGATGGCCGACGCCACCGGCCAGCAGGTGACCGTCCGCATCGAGGCCGCCTGCGCCCAGCGCGTCGACCTGGGCGAGCGGGCGCCGGCCGTCCGCGTCGCCCAGTTCACCGCCTCGGGCCGCACCATCACCTTCCCCGGCTTCCTCAAGGCCTACGTCGAGTCCACCGACGGCCCCGCCGAGAAGTCGACCCATCTGCCGCAGCTGGCCCCCGGGCAGCCGCTCGTCCTGGTCGGGATCGCCGCCGAGGGGCACACCACGAAGCCCCCCGCGCGCTTCACCGAGCCGAGCCTGGTCGCCAAACTCGAAGAGCTCGACATCGGTCGCCCCTCGACCTATGCGTCGATCATCCGTACGATCACCAGCCGCGACTACGTCTTCAAGAAGGGCACCGCACTCGTGCCCACCTGGCTGGCGTTCGCCGTGACCCGCCTGCTCGAAGAGCACTTCACCGCGCTCGTCGACTACGACTTCACAGCCGACCTGGAGGAGCAGCTCGACTCGATCGCCAACGGCCAGGCCGACCGCCTCGAAGTGCTGCGCGACTTCTACTTCGGCCCGCAGACCGGGCAGGCCTCCGGCCAGTCCGCCCGCGAGGGCCTGCACGAGCTGACCGGCGCCCTGGGCGACATCGACGCAAGGGCCCTGTCGACCTTCCACCTGGGCGACCTCGACTCCGGCGTCGACGTCCGCGTCGGCCGTTACGGCACCTACGTGGAGGACGAGGAGTCGCACCGCGCCAACGTGCCCGATGACATGGCCCCCGATGAGCTGACCATCGAGGCGGCCCGCGAGTTGCTGGCCAAGGCCGGCGGTGGCGACCGCGAGCTGGGACTGGACCCGCAGACCCACTCGGCCATCGTCGTGAGGACCGGACGCTTCGGCCCGTACGTCACCGAGGTCCTGCCCGACGACGAGCCCGTCGAGAGCGGGAAGAGGGCCAAGCCGCGCACGGCCAGCCTCTTCCACTCGATGGACCCGGCCACCGTCACCCTCGAGGATGCCCTCAGGCTGCTCGGCCTGCCGCGTGTCGTCGGAGGCGAGGGCGAGGACGTCATCACCGCCCAGAACGGTCGATACGGCCCCTACCTCAAGCGCGGCTCCGACACCCGCTCGCTGCCCAGCGAGGAGGCCATCTTCACCACGACGCTCGACCAGGCCAACGAGATCTTCGCCCAGCCCAAGCGCCGCGGCCGCGCGGCCGCGGCCCCGCTCGCCGAGCTCGGCGCCGATCCGGCCACCGGCAGGCCCGTCGTCGTCAAGAACGGCCGCTTCGGCCCGTACGTCACCGACGGCGAGACCAACGCCACGCTGCGCCGGACCGATTCTGTCGAGGCCATGACGCTCGAGCGCGCGGCCGAACTGCTGGCCGACAAGCGCGCCAGGGGCCCGGCCCCCAAACGCCGCTCCGCGCGCACGTCGACGAGCAGGCGGACCGCGGCGAAGAAGGCGACCACCACCGAGAAGACGAATCCGAAGAAGACGACCGCCGCCGGGAAGCCGTCCCCGACCACGGGGGCGGCTCCGAGAACGACCACGGCGAGGGCGGCCGAGTAAGCCGGGCCGCGGCCGGCGGGCCAGGGGGTCGTATTGCGGGGCACGGCCGTGGCCGGGCCGGACCACCGATCCGAGGAGCGGGCATGAGCGCACATCAGAGCAGGAACTGGTTCTTCGAGATGCCCTGGCACGTGCAGGCGCCCGAGCTCACCAGCACCGCGCTGTCCCTCGACCGGGTCGTCCTGCTGGGGAGCGCCACCGGCCAGGTGACGCTGACAGTGCTCGACACCCCCGCCGAACGCCTGCTGCACGCGGGCGTCATGGTCGCCCAGCGCGCCGTCGGCGAGGTCGGGGAATGGTTCGTCTGGGCCCCGGACTGGGGGCCCTGGCTGCCCGGCGAGCAGTCCGGCCCCATCGCCTCCGACACCGACTCGGAGATGCCCGACGAGGTCGACGACCTGATCGCGCCCTTCCGCCGGGGGGCGAGACTCGAACCGGTCGTCAGCTGCACCCGGGTGCGCGCCCGCTACGGCATCCTCGACGGATCCGGCGAGGTCCTCGCCGTACTCACCGACGACCGCGTCACCATGCGCCGCGGTGGTATCGCCACCGGCCGTTTCCGCGAGTCCACCGTCGACGTGGCCCGTCTCAGCCCCCAGCAGAGGGCCTTCGTCGCCGAACGGATGGCTCAGGTCGGCGCGGTGCGCGTCGACGGCTTCCGGGACCTCTTCGCCCGCGTCAGCGAGGTGGCCCCCGGGGCCGTGCCCACCGGCCGGAATCCGGCGGACGGGACGACCGCCGGCCTCCTGTCCTGGTTGCTGGCCCGCCGGTTCCACTCGATCCTCGCCGCCGACCTCGCTCTGAGGAGCGGAGACACCGCCGACCCGGGCGTCCTGGCCGATTCTCTGCGCGAGTTCCGGGACGAACTCGACGTTCTGCGCGACATCGTCGACGAGCCCTGGCGGGCCGACCAGCTCGGCCGCCTGGACGTCCTCGGGGCCGTCGATCCGGACGGGATCACCTCCCTGCCCGAGTACGACGCCCTGCTCGACGCCATCGAACTGGCCGTGCGCATCCCGCGCGTGGGCGGGGACACCGACGGCCGCGCCGCCGAGGACTTCGGCTCCAGGCTGGAGACCGAGATCCGCGGACTGCGAGCCGGCGCCGACTTCGCCGTCGAGCACCCCGACGACGATGCGACCTGGGCACAGGCGCTGGCCAGTGCCGAGCGCGCGCTGGGCCTCGTCCGGGTCGCCCGGCCCGCCATCCGCAAGGCCAAGCGCACGGCCAGGCTGCTGGCCCGCATCGTCTCGGCCCTTGCGGAGGCGCGGGGGCCCGAGTTCGAGCAGTCCGGGCTCGCCGCGCTCACGCCCGAGCAGGCCTACCGACTCGGCCGCGCCGACGAGCGCGCCGGCGCCAGGGCCTCGGCGGCA
>NZ_CAUTOU010000073.1:0-9816 GCF_963539965.1 uncultured Propionibacterium sp. | reverse complement strand
CGGCGGCCGGGGACGATCAGGCGCAGGCCCTGCCCGACGGCCCGCCCGCCGCGACGGACGCCCGGACCCGGGCCCGCTCGCAGGCTCGTGCGATCCGCGAAGCGGCCAGGAGCCAGTACCGCGCCCAGCGCCGCGAGTACCGCTACCGGCGCCGCGGCCGCTGAGCGTCTCGCCAGCGGGTACGAGGGGCCCACCGCTCGTCCCTGAATTCGTCGTACGGAACCTGTTCATCCGGCGGGCGGGAGTTTAGGCTCATTTCATGAGCATTCAATGGGGAATCGCCGGACCGGGTCGTATCTCGCGCACGATCGCGTCCGAGTTCGCGGCGGTCGAGGGCGCCGAGGTCGTCGCCGTCGGTTCGCGCAGTGCCGAGCGGGCGCGGGCCTTCGCATCCGAGTTCGGCATCCCGCACGCCCACGGCGGCTACGAGGCGCTGGTGGCCGATCCCGACGTCGATGCGGTCTACATCGCCACGCCCAACGCCCAGCACTTCCCGTTGGCGCTGGCCGCGATCGGCGCCGGCAAGGCGGTTCTCGTCGAGAAGTCGATGTGCTGCCAGGACGAGCACGTCCGCCAACTGATCCGCGCCGCCGGCGAACGCCGCGCCTTCCTCATGGAGGGCATGTGGACGCGCTTCCTGCCGGCCGTCCGGGCCGCTCACCAGGCGGTCGAGTCGGGCTCCATCGGCCGGGTGCGCGCGCTGCAGGGGGACCTGTTCGCGCACCGCGATTTCGATCCGGCCGATCGCCTGTTCGCGCCCGAACTGGGCGGCGGTTCGATGCTCGACCTGGGCGTCTACGCGCTGCACTTCGCGCAGGACTTCCTGGGCACGCCCAGCTCCATGCAGTGCACCGGCCGTTGCTACGACAACGGGGTGGACGCCGACGTGGCGCTCCAGCTGCGCTACGGCGACGGCTCGTTCGCCCAGCTGTGCTGCTCGCTGGCCGGCCACGGGCCGGCGCGCATGACGATCGCCGGCACCGAGGGCTTCATCGAGATCGGCCCGCGCTTCCACCATCCGTCGCGCATCATCGTGCGCATCCCGGGCAACGAGCCCCAGGTGATCAGCGAGCCGTTCGAGGGCTCCGGCTACCGCCTCGAGCTGCAATCGGTCACCGATGCGATCGCGGCCGGCGCCACCGAGCACGAGCTGGTGCCGCTGGCCGACTCGCTGGCCGTCGCGCGGACGATGACGCAGGCGCTCGACCAGTTCGGCTACCGGCCGCACGACCAGTTGACCCTGTGAGCGGGGGGCCGACCGTCCGGCCCCGCCCCCCACCGTGCGGGGCAGGGGCTCGTCCGGTCTCCGGCGCGCGGTCCGCTCGCGGGCCGGGCGCACCGGGCCGCATCACCGGCCGACCCGCCGGCACCCGCGTCCGGATCCGTGGGATCCTGGGACGGGAGCACCAACGGGAGGACAACGATGACGACGGTGGGTTTCATCGGGGCGAACGGCCTCATGGGGCACGGCATGGCGAAGAACATCGCCGAGGGGGGCTTCGAGATCCTCTACACGGTGCACTCGCACGCGCCGGCCGGCCTGGACGAGCTGGGCGCCCGCCGCGTGGCGTCGAACGCCGAGCTCGGCGCCCGGTGCGATGTCGTCGTCATCTGCATCACGACCGCCCAGGACGTCCAGCAGGCGGTGGCGGGCGCCGAAGGCCTGCTCACCGCACCCCGCCCGGGCCTGGTCATCGTCGACGCCGCCACCAGCGAGCCGGCCGTCACCCGCACGCTGGCCGCACAGGCCGCCGAACTGGGCGTGGCCTACGCGGACGCGCCGCTCACCCGCGGGCCGGCCGAGGCGGAGGCGGGCCGTCTCAACACGCTCGTCGGGGCCGATGACGAGGTCTTCGCCCGCATCGAGCCGGTACTGGCCAGCTACTGCGAGAACATCCTGCGCGCGGGCCCGGTGGGCGCCGGCCATACGATCAAGCTCCTCAACAACTTCTGCCTCCAGGCCGCGACGACGGCCCTGGCCGAGTCGTTCGCCGTCGCACGGGCCGCGGGCGCCGACCCGCGGACGCTCGTCGACGTGCTGGGCAAGGGCATGTTCGACAACCAGCTGCTGACCATCATGGGCGCCGCCCTGGACGGCGATCACGAGCGCCAGCGGTTCGCACTGGGCAACGCCCGCAAGGACGTGCGCTACTACACGCGCCTGGCCGGCGACGTGCAGGTGGCGCCAGTCGTCGGGGACGGCGTCCACGAGGCGCTGTCGCTGGCCTGCGCGGCCGGCTACGCGGACTCCAATGTGCCGTGGGTGGCGCAGGCCACGGCCCGGGTGAACGGCCTGGACACGCAGCACCCGTCCGAGGCCTGAGCCCGAGCGCCCCCGCGAACACCGCGCTTCCCGGTGGACATGTCGGCGCGGTGTTCGCGGACCCGGTCGGGTCCTGCGGGCTCAGGCCCTGCCGACCCTCACCTGCAGTCCGAGGTCGTCCTCGCGGCGCCAGTCGGCGGCGGGCTCGGCCCTGCGCATGCTCGTGGCGAGCACCTCGGAGGCGATGAGCCCGGCGTGGGTCTCGATGGCGGCGGCCAGGTCGGTGTCATCGGTGGCCCAGGCCAGTTCGATGCGGTCCGAGACGTCCAGACCGGCGGCCTTGCGGGACTCCTGCACGAAGCGGATGACCTCGCGGGCCCGGCCCGCGCTGACGAGCCCGGGCGTCAGCGTGAGGTCCAGGGCGATGGTGTCGCCCTGGACGTCGGCGACCGACCAGCCCTCGCGCGGGCGCTCGGTGATGAACACGTCGTCGGCGCCCAGCTCGACGGGGCCGACGCCCTCGACGTCCAGCGTCACCGTGCCGCCGGACAGCCCGGAGGCGAGGGCCGCGGCGTCGGCGGCGGCGACGGCCTCGGCGACGACGGGCGTCTGCCTGCCGTAGCGCCTGCCGAGGGCCCGGAAGTTGGCCTTGGCGCTGTAGACCACGACGTCGCCGGCGGAGCTGAACGAGTCGAGGCGCTCGATGTTCAGCTCGGCGGTGATCTCGTCGACCAGCTCGTCCGGCAGCCTGTCCATGGCGGCCGAGCTGACGAGCGCGCGGCCCAGCGGCTGGCGGGTCCTCACCCTGGCCTCGGCGCGGGCGGCGCGGCCCACCTCGACCAGCCGGCGCGCCAGCTCCACGGCCTCGCCCAGTCCGGCGTCGATGAGGGAGGTGTCGGCGACCGGCCAGCCGGTCAGGTGGACCGACTCGGGCGCACCGGGAACGGTCGGGCGGAAGAGGTCCTGCCAGACCCTCTCGGTGATGAACGGGGCCAGCGGCGCCATCAGCCGCGTGAGCGTGGCGAGGGTCTCGTGCAGCGTCCACAGGGCGCCGGCGTCGCCGTCCCAGAAGCGGCGGCGCGAGCGGCGCACGTACCAGTTGGACAGCTCGTCGATGAAGGACTGGACGAGCGTGCCGTAGCGCTGGGAGTCGAAGGCCTCGAGCGCCTCGCCGGCATCGGCGACGAGCTGGTTGGTGGCGCTGACGAGCCAGCGGTCGAGCACCTGGCGCCCGGCGACGTCGGGGGCCTCGCCGACCGGCGCCCAGCCGTTGGCGCGGGCGTACAGGCTGTGGAAGGCGACCGTGTTCCAATAGGTCAGCATGACCTTGCGGACGACCTCCTGCAGCGTCGTGTCGCCGACGCGGCGGGCCGACCACGGGGAGCCGGAGGAGGCCATGAACCAGCGGACCGCATCGGCGCCGTGCCTGTCCATGAGCGGGATGGGCAGCAGGATGTTGTCGAAGTGCTTGCTCATCTTGCGGCCGTCCTCGGCCAGGATGTGTCCCAGGCAGAGCACGTTCCTGTAGCTGGACTCGCCGAAGACGAGGGTCGGGACCGCCATCATCGTGTAGAACCAGCCCCGGGTCTGGTCGATGGCCTCGCAGATGAAGTCGGCCGGGAAGTGCTCGGCGAACCTCTGCTCGGAGCCGGCGACCCACGGGTAGCCCCACTGCGCGAAGGACATCGAGCCCGAGTCGAACCAGGCGTCGATGACCTCGGGGACGCGGCGGTAGGTGCCCGGCTGGCCGGGCAGGGTGAAGGTCACCTCGTCGACGAAGGGACGGTGCGGGTCCATGCCGGCCAGCTCCGGCCGCCCGGCCAGCTCGGCCAGCTCGGCGCGCGAGCCGACGCAGTAGAGCCTGGACGGGTCCTCGTCGTTGCGCCAGATCGGCAGCGGCGTGCCCCAGTAGCGGGTGCGCGACAGGGCCCAGTCGATGTTGTTGCGCAGCCAGTCGCCGTAACGGCCCCACTTGATGCTGTCGGGGTACCAGGTGGTCCTCTCGTTTTGGGCGAGCAGCTCCTCCTTGCGCTGGGTGGTGCGGATGTACCAGCTCGGTTGCGCGTAGTAGATCAACGGGGTGCCGCAGCGCCAGCAGTGCGGGTACGAGTGCGTGTGCTCCTCGGAGCGGAACAGGATGCCGCGTCCGGCCAGGTCGGCCAGGATCCTGGGATCGGCGTCCTTGAAGAACAGGCCGCCGACCAGGGGCAGGCCCTCCTCGAAGGTGCCGTCGGGCCGGATCGGGTTGATGACGGGCAGGTCGTTGGCGCGGCACACGGCCATGTCGTCCGCGCCGAAGGCGGGGGCCTGGTGGACCAGGCCGGAGCCGTCCTCGGTGGTGACGTAGTCGGCCAGTACGATGAAGTCGGCCCGCCGCTCGAAGGGCACGAACTCGTACGGGCGCTGGTAGTCCCAGCCGGCCATGTCGGCTCCGACGATGGTGTCGAGCACGCGCCAGATGCGGTTCCCGTCCTCGTCGGTGGCGCCCAGCACGGCGTCGAACAGCGGCTCGGCCAGCACGAGCCGCCGGGAGCCGTCGGTGGCGAGCACGTAGGTGACCTCGGGGTGCACGGCGACGGCCGTATTCGCCACGAGGGTCCACGGGGTGGTCGTCCAGACGAGCAGCTCGGCGCCGCGGCCGGCCCACGGGCCGCTGGTCAGGGCGAAGGTGACGTAGATCGACGGCTCGGTGACGTCCCGGTAGCCCTGGGAGACCTCGTGATCGGACAGGGCCGTCTCGTCCCTGGGGCAGTACGGCGTGACGCGGTGGTCCTGCACCAGCAGGCCGTCGTCGAAGATCTTCCGCAGGGCCCACCACTCGGAGTCGATGTACTCGGGCGCGAGCGTCCAGTAGGCCTCGTCCATGTTGACCCAGTAGCCCATGCGACGGGTCAGTCCGGCGAACTCGCCGACGTGCTCGCCGACCGAGGCTCGGCATCTCGCGTTGAACCCCTCGATCCCGTATTCCTCGATCTGGCTCTTGTGATCGATGCCGAGTTCCTTCTCGACGGCCAGCTCGACGGGCAGGCCATGGCAGTCCCAGCCGGCCTTGCGGTCGACGCGATAGCCCTGCATCGTCCTGAAGCGCGGGAAAAGGTCCTTGAAGACGCGGGCCTCGATGTGGTGGGTGCCGGGCCGGCCGTTGGCGGTGGGCGGGCCCTCGAAGAAATTCCAGCGCGGCCCCCCCCGGGTGGCCCGCCAGCTCTTGGCGAAGGTGTCGTTGGCCTCCCAGAAGGCGATGATCTCGTGATCCATCGCGGCCAGGTCGATCTGGGCGGGAACCGTCCTGTATCCGGCCGTGGTGGACTCGTGCTCGGACTCGGTGGATGTCATCGTTCCTCTTCGCTGTTGACGTCGCCGACGCTGCGAAGGGACGAGAGCCCGGCGCCGGAGGCGCCGGGGCGGCCCGCGGTACCACCCTTCTTGGGGCGCCCGGGGCGCCCCCTCTCGCTTGTCCGCCGCTGCCGGTTCTAATGAGCGGGGTGCCCCCGCCGTTCTTCCGGCGGCTCCGGAGTGATGGCTCCATCGACGCCGTGCGACCCGACACATTGTAGACGAGCCCCGGTCGCGGACGAGCCCCGGCGCCGCCCGGGACGACGGCCGATCGCCTCGCCGCGACACGCCGGATACTCCCCCGGATGAGACCTCCAGGACCTTTCCTGTGAAAAAATCAGGCATTTGGCTAGGAATAATATGAATTCTTACCTGTCTATTGGTAAACTGACCGGGTCCACCTCCACAGCGGGACCGCCGTTCCCGCACGATCGAATCGGGGTCTGTGCATGGGAGTGCCACAGGGCTACCGCGAGTTCATCGCGGAACAGACCCCCGCGCTCTACCGCACCGCCTTCCTCCTGTGCCACGACCGGGAGGGTGCCGAGAGCCTGCTCAACCGCACCGCCGCCTTGCTGCTGAAGCAGTACAGGCAGCGCACCAGCGATGCCGAGTGCGCAGAGTGGGCCAGGCTCTGCGTCTACCGCCTCTTCCTCGAGGACACCGCGAGGAAGGGCCACAAGGAGGCGCCCGCCCAGAACGCCGGCGAGCAGAGCGGCGAGGCCTTCATCGCCCGCCGCCTGGCGGCCCTCGCCCCGGCCGACCGGGCCATCGCCGTGCACGCCGTCCTCGACGACTGCAGCAGCCAGAAGGTCGCCATCGACCTGGGGTGCACGACAGGCGACGTACGCAGTGCTCTGGCCGCCTTCAGCGCGCTGGGCAGCTCGTACCCCGAGCAGCAGCAGGAGGGGAGCGGCCCCCCCACCGTCGTCATGCCGGCCGACGGCGACACCGACGGGGGCTACGAGCCCGATGCGCGCGAGGGGCACGGGCTCATCCCGTTGAAGGTGCCGGCCAGGAGGAGGAGGCTGGGCTCCGTCGTCGAGATCCGCCGCCATCTCGACGAGAGGGCGCGCCACAGGAGCGCAGCCGACGCCGCGGACTCGTCCGTCGGCTCCGCGGCCCAGATCGGCCTCACCTGGGTGCAGGGCGACGGGCCCGGGTCCAGGGGCAGGGTCTACAGCGGCGACCCCTCCCTCTCGGCGGCGGACCACGGCACCGGTGAGCACCCGGCGCGAACCGGCGACGACACTCCCGCACGAACCGACGGTCCGGCTCGTGTGATGACGAACACCCCCGACGACGACCGGCCGCAGGGTCAAGCGCCCCGCCGACTGGCCACAGGTTAAGGAAGTTCTGTGGGTATCAGCGACGAATTGCGCGATCTTGCGGCCACGCCCCCCGAGGCCACGGTTCTGAGCGCCTCCTTGGCCGACCAGGCGGTCGGCTTCGCGGTCCGTGCGCGCCGCGTCGCGCGCATGAAGATCGCCGCCGCTGCGGCGGCGGGCGCCATCGCAACCGCCGGAGTGGGCATCGGCCTGCTCAACTCCACCAGCGATCCGGCGCTGCCCACCACCACCCCGGTCGTGACGATCACCCCGAGTCCCAGCAGCGCGAGCCAGACGTCGGCCTCGCCCTCCTATCCGTCCCCCTCCCCGAGCCCGTCGTCGGGCCAGGGCGCCGCTGAGCAGCCGGCCGCGACGTCCGACGCGACGTCCGAACCGACCTCGCAGGCCCCGGTCCTGGTGCAGCCCGACACGCCGGAGCAGACCCCCGCCCCCCCCGAGCCCGACAAGAACATCATCGAGAAGATCATCGACACCGTGGCCTCGATCCCCCAGCGGGTCGTCGAGTTCTTCCAGCCGGACCGGTCCCCCGGCGACGGGCCGTCCCCCTCCGCGTCCCCGGCCTCCCCGTCGCAGAGCCCCACGCCGTCCTCCCCAAGCGCCTCGCCGACGTCGAGCACCACCGGATCCTCCTCGGCCTCGGCATCGCAGTCCATGCCGTCATCGTCCAAGTCCGGCAGCGGGACGGTCCCCTCCCCCACCGACCCGGGTATCAAGTGCTGGATCGAGTACCAAGGTGGCTCCAGCTCCCCGAAGCAAGTTCCCTGCGAGAAATACCTGCCGACGCCGGACGCCGACAGCAGCGAACAGGATTCGAGTTCCGCGAGGTCGGGCCCCACATCCCCGGCCTGCACCCTGGTGGTCAGTCGGGAGGGGCAGGATGACATCCGCCGCCGGCTCGACCAGTGCCCGTCCGATGAGGAGTCAACCGCGAAGTGATGCCGGGGGCAGACGGCCTGCCGGCCTCTCGCAGGAGCAGATGGCCGGCGATGGCAAGCGGCCGGGCCTCTCGGCGCGCTACTCCCCGTCCCCGACGTAGCGTCGGCCGTTGAAGGCCCGGCCGAGCGTCACGTCGTCGGCGTACTCCAGATCGCCGCCGACCGGCAGGCCCGAGGCGAGTTTGCTGACCCGGACGCCGGGGGTGTCGGCCAGCAGGCGCGATATGTAGGTTGCGGTGGCCTCGCCCTCGAGATTCGGGTTGGTGGCCAGGATGACCTCCTCGACCGCCGGGTCGGACAGGCGGCGCACCAGTTCGGCGATGCGCAGATCGCCGGGGCCGCGCCCGTCGATGGGGCTGATCGAACCGCCGAGCACGTGGTAGAGGCCGTGGAACTCGCGGGTGCGCTCGATGGCGACGACGTCCTTGGACTCCTCGACCACGCAGATCAGCGCCCTGTCGCGGCGCGGATCGCGGCAGATGCGGCAGGTCTCGGCGTCGGTCACGTTGAAGCACACCGTGCACATGTGGGTGTGCTCCTTGACCGTCATGAGCACGTTCGCGAGGCGCTCGATGTCGGCCTGCGGCTGCTCCAGCATCCAGAAGGCGATGCGCTGGGCGCTCTTGGGCCCCACGCCGGGTAGGTGCCCCAGCTCGTCGACGAGATCCTGGACCGGTCCGTCGTACACGTCACAGACCCAGCTGCCCGAGGTCGGGCATGGCCTGCCGGGCGGCGGCGGAGGCCCTCGTGGCCGCATCGCGCACGGCGGCCAGGACGAGGTCGGCCAGGCCCTCCGCATCGGACGGGTCGATGGCCTCCGGCCTGATGACCAGACCGATCAGTTCGCCGTTGCCCTTGACGGTGGCCTTGACGAGCTCGCCGCCGGCAGTGCCGGTGAAACTCGTGGACTCGAGATCGTGCTGGGCCTCCTGGAGCTGGGCCTGCACCTGCTGGGCCTGCTCGAGCAGGGCGTTCACATCCATACCCTCGGGGAACATGTGTGGTCTGCCTTTCAGGACGGGCGGCCGGGGTTGGCCACCGGTACGTGCAGAGCCGGCGGGCGGGCCGGTCGACGAATACCCATGGTACGTGGCGCACCCGACCCGCCGGACCGCCGGACGCCCGCTCAGAACCCGGGCTCGTTCGGGAGCTCCTCGATCAGTCGAGCGCCCAACTCGTCGATGAGGAGCTGGGCGGCGGACCTGTCGGGCTCCTCGACCGCCGCGTCATCCGCACTCGCATCGGAATCGGGATCGTACCCGCCCTCCCCCCCTCCGGGCTCGGGCGACGGTCCGACGACGTGGCGGCGCGTCGCCGTGGCGGATGATTCGTCCCGGGCCGGGCCGGCGGGCCCGACCGGGGCGTCCCGCGGTGCGCCAGCCGCACCGGGGTCCATCCGGGGGCCGAGGGCAGAGCCGACGGGGGCCGCGACGGGGCCGGGACGGTCGGCCCACGGGTCGTGACCCGGATCATCGGGAGCACCGGCGGTGCTGTCCGCGGGATCAGCGGGCGACTGCCGGGCCTGCGCAGACGCCCGCTCAGAAGGGTTTGGGCCGTCACCGCCGGGTGGCGGGCCGCCCTGCTGCCGGAGGCCGTCGACGGCGGCCCGGCCCTCGATGACCGTGTCGATCTCGAGGGCGGCTCCGATCACGTCGACGAGGGCCGCGTGCAGGACCTCGGAGCCGCCGTGCGAGACGAAGGACTCGCGGGCGCCCGGGTTGTTGAAGGCCAGCGTGAGACGGTCGGCGCTGACGTCGAGCACCTGCGCATTGGGGCTGAGCGTCATCCAGGCGAAGCGGCGACGGTTCTTGACCGCTTCGAGGACCTGCGGCCACATCTGGCGCAGCTGGCCGGTAGTGACCCGGGCGGGGCCGGGAGAGGCCTGCGGGACCGGCTGAGCCGGCTGGACCGGCGTGGGCGCGCCCGTCGGAGGCCG
>NZ_CAUTOU010000072.1:0-10164 GCF_963539965.1 uncultured Propionibacterium sp. | reverse complement strand
ACGCGGCACCGAGCCCCGGAAAGAACCGAACACCACCTGTGGAAAACCCAGCCGGGTCGATGGCACCGGGCCCGTGGCTAGGAGACCGAGATCGCCCTCCGCACGGCGGCCAGCGCGTCGCGGTGGCGCTCCAGCTCGGCCTCGATGGGGCCGATGACCGCTTGACCGGAGACTTCCGATACGGCGTTCATGAGGGCGCCAATGGCTCTGCGCCGAGTGGCATGGGCGCCTGCGACCACGCCGAACCGGGCGAGGACGCCGAGCACGATGCCGGCAACCGCTCCCCCGTCCGCCAGCACGACCGGTGCCGGAATGCCCCACCAGATCAGCACCGGGACCGCGCCCGTCCCCAGGCGGGCGAGCAGCAGGTTGATGCCCAGCCAACCCAGCCCCGCGACGACCGCGGCCAGGAGCAGCCACTGGAGGAACAGCACGGGCCTCCACCACCACTGGCCCCTGGCGAGCTCCAGATCGGCACTCGCCACGGCCCTGTCGAGTTCGGCAGGCAGTCGCCCGGCCCGCCCCCTCGAAGCGGACCGCACGGCATCGGCCCAGCCCTGCGGCAGTCCGCACGAGGAGTCGTCGCCGATGGCTCGCAGCGCCGTATCGACGCGGGCCTGCTCGACACCACCGGTGGCGATCCGCAGGCCGGCGCGGCTCATGCACGTCGGCTCGGAGTCCCCGGGGACGCCCCCTTCCGCCCCGGCAGTCGGGTCCAGCCGGAGGCGACGCAGTGGATCGGGGCGCAGCCTTTGCACCCATGAGACGACCGGCCAGCCCGTGGCGGCCTGACCGCGACGGCTGATCGAGGTGAACACCGCCTCGCCGACGCGCCCGACGCCGGCGGCCCGGGCCAGTGCGGCATCCAGCTGTTTCGCCCGATCGGGATCGACCCGGGTGGGGACGTCGGCGCCGATGGCCTCCGACAGCGCCACGGCGGCCGAGGTGACGTCCTTGTCGAGGCGGGCCGGGCCGGCCCGCTTGGCCCTGGCCGTCCCGGCCAGGAGACCGATCAGATCGTCCACGCCCGTACCGGTGAGCGCCGAGGTGCACAGCAGCGGCACACCGTGCAGGCCCTCGGCATCAAGCAGCCCGCGCAGATCGCTCTCGGTCTGGGCCAGCTGCCTCGCCGCGAGACGGTCGACCTGGTTGAGGACCGCGACCATGACATCGGCATGGTCGGCCATCGACCGCAGATAGCCCTCGTGCAGGGCGGCGTCGGCGTACTTCTGCGGGTCCACGACCCATATGACCATGTCGACCAGGTCGATCAGGCGGTCGACCTCGAGCTTGTCCTCGTGCTCGATCGAGTCGTTGTCGGGCAGGTCGACCAGCACCAGGCCGTCAAGGTCCTTGCTGGGACCCATGTTCATACGCACCGGCACGCCGAGCCAGTCCAGGAGCTCGTCGGGATTGGCCGGGCCCCAGCACGCCGCCATGGCGCGCCTCGTGGTGGGGCGCCGCGCGCCGTCCCTTGCGAGCCGAGCGCCGGACAGGGCGTTGAGCAGGCTGGACTTGCCCGATCCGGTGGCGCCGGACAGGGCGACGATCGTATTGCCCTCGCCGAGGGCCAGGCGCTGATCGGCCCGCTCGGCGATGCCCCGGGCGCGCTCGACGACGCCGTCCTCGACGCGTCCCTCGCTGAGGGCGGCGGCCTCGGTCAGGGCGCCGATGCGCTCGCTCAGCCTGGCGAGCGCGGCTCTTCGTCTGCGTCCTGCTCCGATGCTCATGGGCGTCCCCCTGCCCCATCGACGATCTCGGCAGCCACGGGGGCGCCGGCGCCCCCGGCGTCGGCGGGGGCCTCGGCCGGGCCGGGCAACCCGCCGACGCGGGCGGTCTCGGCGGCGGCGATCGATTCGTCGAGACGGGCCGCGACGGACCCGTCCAGGCCGAGTTCCTCGAGCTGCAACCGGTAGCGCCGGGACTCGTCGGCCATGAGGTGCCTGACGCGCGAGTCCAGGCGCTCCCTGGCGGTACCGGCCAGGCGGTGCACCGCCCCGTCCCCGAAAATGGATTCGAGCAGGCGCCGCGCCACGGCAGTGGTGCCGCCGGCGATATCGATGCCGGCGCCGGACAGGCCAGCGGTGCGAGCGAAGATGACGATCATGAGCGCGGCGCCGACGCCGCTGACGCCCGCCGCAGCGATGCGCGCGGTGGTGCGCCTGCCCTTGCCCTGCCCGGTGACGAGGTCGAGCACATCGGCCTGCCAGTCGCGGACGACGCCGCGGGCGCGCTCATCGAAATCCTCGGACACCCCTGCCAGGCCGGGATGGGCGGCGATGATCACGCGCCCGGCCGGGTTGGCGCGCCAGGTGGTTCCCGCACGCTCCGCCGCCGCCTGGCCCTGCTCGATGATGAGCGCCTCCAAGCCCGATCCAGCGGCGATGGAGGCCTGGACGGCCCGCGTCGGCTCGCCCCTGAACATGGCGGTGATGCGGTCGTGCAGCCAGCCGATCCTGTCGTCGATGATGCGTGCGGGCCCGCCCGTGCCGATGTAGTCCTGCCAGCGGGTGAGCACCTCGCCGCGCAGCAGGGTGCCGTCGGCGGAGCGGGAGCTGACGACGCGAGCCGCCTCGTCGAAGGCCGATCCGGCATCGCGCCGCAGCCGATCGGCGATGTCGCTCTGCTCGCGCATGGCACCGGCGAGCTCGCGGGACTGCTCGGCCATGACGCGCATGGCGCCGTCGAGGGTCCGGGCGATCACGCCGTCACGGCGCCGGCGGTCGGTCGTCAGCGCGGCCAGGTAGGCGCGGATCGGCGAGACGGCCGCATCGGGCAGCAGCCCGGCCTCGTCGACGACGGTCTCGGGCACGGCGAACAGCGGCGACTCGGCCAGGCCGCGCCCGCTCATCAGACGCGCCAGATCACCGGGCACCAGCTGCATGCCGGCCGGGGGGATCCGGCTGCAGACGACGGCGACGGCCGCGCCGCGCTCGGCGGCCGTGGCGAGGAAACGCCACGGCACGGCGTCGGCGTAGCGGGCGGCCGAGGTGACGAACAGCCACAGGTCGGCGGCCCGGAGCAGCCGGGCCGCGAGCCGGCGGTTCGGTTGCGGGACCGAGCCGATGCCGGGGGCGTCGAGCAGCGCCAGGCCCCTGGGCAGACTCGGCTCGGGCACCAGCCGGACGGAGCCACTGCCGGTCGAGCCGACGTCGGTGCGGGCCAGACCCGGCAGGATGCGCTCATCGGCGAACCAGTCCTGCTCGACGGGGTTGAAGACGAGCACCGGGCTCGTCGTCGTGGGGCGGATGACGCCCGAGCGGGACACCCCGCGGCCGACGAGCGAGTTCACCAGCGTGGACTTCCCGGCCCCGGTGGGGCCGCCGACGACGGCCAGCATCGGCGCCTCCGGGCTGCCCAGGCGCGGGAGCACGTAGTCATCGAGCTGGTCGAGCAGGGCGCGGCACCGCGCACGCTGCTGCTCGACAGAGGGACCCGACAGGGGCGGCTCGACGGACTCGAGCGCGCCGCGCAGGGCCCTCAGCGCACCGGCGAGTTCAGCGGCACCCATGCAGATTCCTCTCCGCTCCCCTCCGCCGCAGGCGGTTCGGACCCGGGTCGGATCCGCACGGGCGGCACCGACCGGCCCGGGCCGGGAGGCGCCTGCTCCCGTCGACGGTGCGATGACGCGCAGCGGGGAGTACCAGGCTATCTCCGAGGGGCCCCGACGGGGATCTGCGAGGGTGGGGGCGGCGCGAAGACGGGCGTCCTCGGGCGGCGGCGCGGCAGGTGGGCGCCGACCCAGCCCCTGATGCTCTGCAACGTCCAGTTGGGAGGCTTGATCGTGAGGCCGTCGGTGTCGTCGAGGGCCCGGCCGCGCAGGGAGCGGATGCGCAGGAGGAGCTCGCGTTCGCGCTCGACCGCGGCGCCGTCCACCAAGCCGTTGACGACGCCCATGCGCACCTGGGCGAGCTCGGACATGTCGTGGATGAGGCGGACGGTGGCGAGCAGGCAGCGCGGACCGCGCAGCGCGGCGGCGCAGATCAGCTTGAGGCGCCTGCGATAGCGGCTGAACACGATCGGGTCGTGCTCGCCGAGCCAGCCGTTCGAGACGAAGTCCTGCAGGCGGGCGCGCACCTGGCGCGACTCGGCCAGCACCAGCCGGAAGTAGCGCAGCAGCAGGAAGATGATGAGGAAGGCGCCGACGGCGAGCAGCATCATCGTGCTGACGCCGATCGACTGGGTGCCGTTGAACCCCATGTGCGCGCACACGGCGAAGCAGTAGCCGGCCAGCGGCGCGGTGACGCGGACGAGCTTGCTGCGGTTGCGCATGGCCACGCCCACGCCGATGGCGGTGAAGGTCGTGAACAGCGGGTGGCCCCAGCAGGTGAGCAGGCCGCGCAGGTAGAAGATCTGCCTCAGCGACTCGTCGGCGTCGACGCCGTAGACGAGCGAGCCGTACAGGTACATGCGGATGTAGTAGACGATGTCCTCGACGACGGCGAAACCGACCGCCGACAGGCCGGCCATCGTGACCATCTGGATGGCCGACAGGAATCTGTGCCGCACGAGAATTGCCAGCAGGAAGAGAACGGTCGCCTTGGCCGCCTCCTCGGTGAAGGGGGCGATGAAGATGGCGGCGCGCACGCTGCCCAGCTCGTCGGTCTCGTCGGCGGTCACCCTCATCGACGCCCAGGTGTTGATCACGGCTGAGGCGTAGACGGCCACCGCCCCGCCCCACGCCAGTGCGACGGCCTTCAGACGCAGCGTCGTGGGACGCAGGCGGTCGATGAGGAGGTAGAAGACCAAGCCGATGGCGAGCGTCACGAGCGCCATCCTCGTGCACTTCCACAGGGCCTCGTTGAACTGAGCGGGGGTGGGGGCCGAGCGCGTGCCGGTCTGCTGCTCGGTGTAGTCGCCGACCGAGGTGGTGATCGTCACGGCGTACACGCGGTAGGTGAGCCACAGCAGGAGCGCGCAGAGCGGGAAGAACGCGACCGTCAGCCAGTTGAGCGGGCTGCGGCGGAAGCGCCGCCAGCCCGTCAGCCCCGGCTCGACCGGGCGCGGAAGACCCGCGATTCTGCGTGCTCGGCGCTCGCGGGCGACCGAGTCGTCCCGACGCTCGGAAGGTGCGGGTGCGGGCAGCTGCATGGACACGGGCCAAGATTACCCGGCGCCGCCGGTGGCCGGCCGGCGCGCATCCGCGCACGGGCCCGTCCCGGGGAATCCTCAGGGGCCATCGGCCCCGGACGCGACGGGGCGGGGCACTACCGATCGGGTGCCCCGCCCCAGGGGCGGCCCGGGTGGGAATCGAACCCACGCGCGACAGATTAGAAGGCTGCTGCTCTATCCGCTGAGCTACCGGGCCCTGCTGCGATGCATTCTAGTTGGCACGGGAACCGGCCCGTCGGCGTCCGCATGAGGGGCCGTTCCCCGGCGCGGGGCGCCCGGCCCCGGCGGCAGGTGGGATCATGGGGTCCCGTGGCAGAAGAACAGGCGCGGCAGCGCTGGACCCGTACGCTCATCGCGGTCTACGGTCCCACCGTTCTCGCCTCGGTCGGTTTCGGCGCCGTCATCCCGCTGATCGCCATCCAGGCCCGTGCCCTGGGGGCGAGCGTCGGGGTGGCCGCATTCATCACGTCCTTGACCGGCATCGCCCAGGTGATCGGCGACCTGCCGGCAGGGTTCGTCACCGACCGCGTCGGCGAGAAGTACTCGATCGTCCTGGCCTGCCTCGTCGACGCGGCCGTGATGTCTGTCGTCTTCTGCTCGCACTCCCTGCCGGTCCTGGCCGGCGCCGTCTTCTGCCACGGCCTGACCGGCGCGGTGTTCGGCCTGGCCCGGCAGACCTATCTGACCGAGCGCATCCCGCTGGGGTGGCGGGCCCGCGCCATGTCCACGCTCGGCGGCGTCATGCGCATCGGCTGGTTCGCGGGCCCGCTGGCCGCGGCGGCCATCATCAATCGGTGGAACCTGACCACGGCCTTCGGTTTCGCCGCCGGCATGTCGCTCATCGCGGCGATCTTCACGTTGACGATGCCCGACCTGCCCGGCGAGGGCCACGGCCTGGAAGCCATAAGGCAGCGCAGCAGGGCCGATCATGCGCGCACCCTCTCGGTGCTGCGCACGAACCGCCGCGTGCTGCTCACGCTCGGCGTGGGCTGCCTGGCGCTGCAGCTGATCCGCGCGGTGCGCCAGACGATCATCCCGCTGTGGTGCGAGGCGCATGGCATTCCGGCCGCCACGACGAGCCTCGTCTACTCCATGTCGATGGGCCTCGACGTGCTCTTCTTCTTCCCGGGCGGCCTCATCATGGACCGCCTCGGACGCCGCTGGGTGACGCTGCCGGCCATCGCCACGATGAGCATCGGCCTGCTCCTGCTGCCGTCGACCCATCAGACGCTGACGATCGCGCTCGTGGCGGCCCTGCTCGGCCTGGGCAATGGCGTCTCGGCGGGCATCGTCATCACTCTGGGCGCCGACGTCTCCCCCACGTACGGCCGTTCGCAGTTCCTGGCCGGCTGGCGCCTGTTCGCCGACTCGGGCACCGCGATCGGCCCGCTCGTCGTCAGCGCGGTCGCCGCAGCGGCCGGCCTGCCGGCCAGCGCCCTGGCCGTGGGGGCCATCGGGCTGGCCGGCACCTGGTGGCTCTCGCGCTATGTGCCGCACAGGACCGAGACCAGGGTCTGAGCCCGGGGCCGGGCTACGAGGCTAGAGTTGGCCGACGTGAGCAACAACATGCTGGTGTGGATCGACTGCGAGATGACCGGGCTCGACCTGGCCCACGACGAGCTCATCGAGGTGGCCTGCCTGGTCACCGACGGCGAGTTGAGCATTCAGGGCGAGGGCGTCGATGTGGTCATCCGGGCCGGCGACGCGGCGCTGGCCCATATGGGCGAGTTCGTCACCGAGATGCACACCAGGTCGGGGCTGCTCGAGGATCTCAAGGCCTGCACGACGACGATGCGCCAGGCGGAGGAACAGGTGCTCGCCTACGTCAGGGAGTACGTGCCCGAGCCCGGCAGGGCCCCGCTGGCCGGCAACACCATCGGCACCGACCGCAGCTTCCTGCTCAAGGACATGCCCGAGTTGGAGGGGCACGTCCACTACCGCAACGTCGACGTCAGCTCGATCAAGGAGCTGGTCCGCCGCTGGTATCCGCGCGTCTTCTTCAACGCGCCCGAGAAGAACGGCAACCACCGCGCCCTGGCGGACATCATGGAGTCGATCGAGGAGCTCAAGTACTTCCGCGAGGCGGTCATGGTGCCCGAGCCCGGCCCCACCGCGGAGGAGGCCAAGGCGATCGCGGCCAGGTATCAGGGCAGCGTCACCGGTTTCGGCCGCGAGGGCCGCTGATCCCGGCCCTGCCGATCCGACGCGAAACCGGATTTGGGGCGCGAGTCGGGGTCGGCTAAAATGAGCGAGCTGCCTGTGCGCAGGTGGTGTGATGGTGGATGTAGCTCAGTTGGTAGAGCCCCTGGTTGTGGTCCAGGTGGTCGCGAGTTCAAGTCTCGTCATCCACCCCAGATGGGGTCGGGTGTGAACTCCTCACCAAGGGACCACCCTTGGTCGGGGTTCCAGCCTGGCTTTGTTTTCGTGCCTGGGCGGCCCAGGTCAGGGCGTCGGGCTGCAGATCGGTGTCGGCGGGCCCGTCGTAGGGAGTCCGATAGCCGACCCGGATGTCGTTGTCCTCGTCGATGTAGATCGCCTTGAACAACGCCTGATTACACAGCCGACGGTTCGCATCATCGGCATGGGCGTAGATGTCACCGACACGGGCCAGCAGCTGCAACGAGTCGTCCAGGTTCGCCCGCGCGTCCGAATAATGCCCGTGACGCGCGGCCAGCCGGTACCCGATGGTCTCCAACGACCCGATGATCCGGTCCTGTTCCCGCTTCAGCAACTCTAACGGGACCGTACCCGCGCAGTGGGCCTGCAACAGTTTGCGCTGCTCGTCCTCCAAGCGAGTCCGGCGGGCCGCCAGATCAGCCGGCTCCGCCGCACCCTCGGCCATCATCTGATCGAACCTTGCATGCAACATCCCCGACAGCGCCTGCCGGGTCTCCGGATCGATCTGAACCGTCTCGTAGAACCGTTCAACAAGCCGCTCCACCTGCTCGATCAGCATCGCCTGCCGGGGTGCAGTCCCCCCTGCCCGCGTGCCGTGCCGAACACGCGAAATACGGGTAGATCCGGCCCCGGCCACTTCTCGCATGGCACAACAGCAGCCGCGACCCGCACTGGCCACAGAACACCGTCCCCTTCAAATATTCGTGTACCTGGGTCGCGTCCGCGGGGCTTGACCCCGGTTTTTGGACACGGTGTCATTTTGGTTATGCCGCTTCCGCGAGCCCAGGTCGATGCAGGACGCGAGGTAGAGGTTCGTGCCGTCCTCGATGGGCAGGTAGGTGATGTCGCCGACGTAACGGCGGCCCGGCTCGCCCGTGGTGAATTCACGTCCGAGCAGGTCGGGGAACTTCCGGCCGGACTGGTCCGGGATGGTCGTCTTCACGCGCTTGCGCAGCCGGATCCCGGCCAGGCGGTGCTCGCGCATCACCCGCGCGACGCGCTTGTGGTTGACCCGCTCGCCCTCGGCGGCGCCCTCGTTCAAGTCGGCGGTGATCCGCGGCGCGCCCGACGCCCGGACCCCGCCCTGCTGTGAGTCTTGCAGTACCCGGATCCGCGCCGCCAACGCCGCGTCCGCCGCCGCCCTGGCGGCTCGTCCGGGCGCGGCGGCCAGCCACGCATAGAACGACGACCTCGCGATCTCGACGACCTCGCACAACCGCTTCATGCCCCAGGCGCCCTTGTGGTCCTCAACGAACTGGAAGCGGTTCACCAGCTCGTCTCCCCGGCTAAATACTTCGCCGCCTGACGGAGGATGTCCCGCTCCTCGGCGAGCTTGGCCTGCTCGGCCCGCAGCACCGCGTTCTCGGTCTCCAGGCGCATGATCCTCGCCGCCTGCGACTCCGGCCGGGCTGTCGCCGTCGACGCCGTGGCCGAGCACGTTGCTGGGGGTCACCCTGTTGGGCTACGACGATCAGCTCGTCGAGGTGGAGGCCGTCGCCGCGATCCGGCACTGACCGCATGCTGCGCAAGCACGGTGACCCAAATGCGCGACGTGAATGCGCGGCCACCACGGTGCCCAGTACCGGGCGCGTGGGCCACGAACCGGGCACCGGAGAGGGAGTCGACGCCTGATCGATGCTTCACCAGCGTCCCGGCGTGCTCGACGGTGCAGCCGACGAAGGCTCGTCGGCCGACATGCCGGGAACAGGGATGACCAAAATTGGTTCATCGCCCAGATCAGATTGGCATCAATGATGCCCTTCGGTGGAGACCCCGAGCTTGATCGCTTGCAGAGTGCTAGCATAGTGTGCATGACAACGCTCTACATTCGTGAGGTTCCCGATTCGGTGGCCAAGGTCTTGAAGGCCCGTGCCGCGGCGCAGGGGCAGTCGTTGTCCGCGTACGTGAACGCTCAGCTCTGCCGCCTGGCCTCGCGCCCGACCAATGCCGAGATTGCCGATCGTCTTCGCGCCCGCGACCGGTCGGACGACGTAACCACCCAACGCATCCTCGACGAGCTGGAGTCGTCCCGCCGATGATTGTCCTCGACGCTTCCGCCATGGTCGAGGCGCTGGTCGGAGCGCACCCTGCTCCAGAGCTCATCGATGCGCTGGGCGGAGAGATTCATGCGCCGCATCTGTTGGACGTGGAGGTCATGTCGGTCCTCCGCGGTCTTGAGCTCGGCCGAGTCCTCACGCAGGACAGGCCAGAGCAAGCGCTGGACGACTACTGGTCATTCACCATTCAACGTCACGATCTCGAGCCCCTGAGAAGCCGCGTCTGGCAGCTCAGGCCCCAGTTCACCAGCTACGACGCCACCTACGTCGCTCTGGCTGAGGCACTGGACGCGCCCCTCGTCACGTGCGACAGGAAGCTCACCACGTCCGGGCACCGAGCCGAAGTCCTCCTGCTGCCCAGAACCCCCTGAGCCGCTGCGGACCTCGCCCCTGCCGGGGGCCCTCGTCCCAGCTCACGCCATGCCATGGAGGCACCTTGGAGTGATATAGGTTTTTCGGACAGTGGTTGGCGGTTGATTTTAGGCTACTGCCTTGTGGTGTTGTCTCCATTCAGTGTCGACTTGATTGGGAGTCTGGTAATCGCTGGAGTGTTTGGTGTTTTTGGGGTGGTGGGCGGGATGATCGTGGGGCGGGTGTT
>NZ_CAUTOU010000071.1:0-10232 GCF_963539965.1 uncultured Propionibacterium sp. | reverse complement strand
CTCGACGTCCGTCCGCTCGTCCTCGTGCGCCGCTTCGCCGCGGCGCCGGCCGGGCGTCCACTCGGTGCCGGCCACGACGAGCGCCGCCACCACGACGAGCAGGGCGCCGAGGGCGAGCGCGTTGTCGGAGTCGGTCTCGCGGGCCAGGTAGATCTGCAGCGGCATCGTGCGGGTGACGCCCTGCAGCGAGCCGGCGAAGGTCAGCGTCGCGCCGAACTCCCCCAGGCAGCGGGCCAGCGACAGCGCGGTGCCCCTCGCCAACGCCGGTACGACGAGGGGGAGCGTGATGCAGCGCAGCACCCTGGTGGGGCCGGCGCCGAGCGAGGCGGCCGTCTCCTCCACGCCCTCCGGTCGCGAGCGCAGGGCGGCCTCGAGGGTGATGACGAGGAAGGGCAGCGAGACGAAGACCTGCGCCATGACCACGGCCAGGGTGGTGAAGCCGACGCGGATGCCCCAGACCCCGTCGAGCGCCTGCCCGAGCAGGCCCCTGCGCCCGAAGGTGGTCAGCAGCGCCAGGCCGGCCACCACCGGCGGCAGCGACAGTGGCAGGGCGACGAGCACCCGGACGGCCCGCACCCCGCGCCACCTCCGGGCGAGCACGACCGCCAGCGGAACGCCCAGCACCAGGTCGACGGCCGTCGCGGCGGCGCAGGTGCGCAGGCTCAGCCACAGGGCGTCGCGCGAGGCCTCGCTGCCGATGAGCTCCACGAACCGGTCCCAGGGGACGGCCGCGCCCATCCCGGCGAGGGGGATCACCAGGTAGAGCGCGCCCAGCGCCGCCAGCGCCGCCAGCCAGGCCGGGACCGGGGCGGGCGATGCGGCGCGCCGGGCGCGTGCTCCCAGTCGGTGCCTCACCGATCCGCCCCGGACGGCTCAGGAGGCCGGGGCGAAGCCGTGCTCGTCGAGCGTCGCCCGGCCGGCGTCTGACAGGACGTAGTCGACGAACTGCTGGGCGAGCTCGGCGTGCCGGCTCTCGTTGACGGTCGCGATCGGGTAATGGTTGACGACCTGGTCGGCGCCGGCGATCGGCACCTCGGTGACCTTGTCACCGGCCTCCTTGGCGTCGGTGCGGTAGACGATGCCGGCGGTGGCATCGCCCCCGGTGACCTTGCCCACGACGTCGGTGACCTGCTGCTCCTCGCTCACCGGGTCGAGCGTGACGCCGAGCCTCTCGGTCAGCTGCTGCGTGGCCGAGCCGCAGGGCACCTCGGGCGCGCAGATGACGAGCTGGGCGGCGTCGAGCGAGGAGTCCAGGCCGGTGACCCCCGCCGGGTTGCCGGCGGGCGTGATGATGGTCAGGACGTTGGTGGCGAACTCGGTGGCGGCCCCGACGGTGCCGGCGTCGGTGGCCTTGCTCATCGTCGAGGTGTTGGCGGTGGCCAGCACATCGGCCGGGGCGCCCTGGTTGATCTGGTCGACGAGGGTCTGCGAGCCGGCGTAGTTGAACTGGACGTCGACGCCGGGGTGCTCGGCCTCGAAGGCGGCGGCCATCTCGTCGTAGCTGGCCGTCAGCGAGGCGGCGGCGTAGACGGTCAGGACGGTGGTGCCAGCGGACGACGACGCCCCGGAGGACGAGTCCTCGGACGAGCAGCCGACCATGGCGGCCGACAGTGCGACGGCCGCGCCCGCGGCCAGGATGCGGTGGATGGCTTTCATGACACTCCTCGTGTGTTCGTGTCGTGCGTTCATGCCCGTCGGGTCAGCACTGCCCCGACAGGCGCCGGACCGCCGGGATCATTCCCGGCGGCTGGCCCCGCCGCCCGGCTCCGGCTGCCGGGTCAGGACCGGCTAGGAGGTGACGGGCAGCTCGATGGAGACGTTCGTCGCCTTCACCTGGGCCACCGCGATGGAGCCCACCTCGAGGCCGAGGGCGTCGACGGCTTCGGTGGAGACGAGCGAGACGATCCGGGAGTTGCCCGCGACGAGGTCGACCTGGCTCATGACCGGGTCGGACCTGATGGCGGTGACGATCCCCTGGATGTGGTTGCGCGCCGACTCGAACCGCGACCCGTCCTCGAGGCCGGTGTGCTCGCGCTGCTGGGCCCGCAGATGCTCGGCGAGCGAGGCCCCGTCGACGCGCAGCACACGCCGGTCGTCCTGCCGGGCCTTCACAGCGCCGGAGCCGATCCAGCGCCGGATCGTGTCGTCCGAGACACCGAGCAGTCTGCTGATGTCGGAGATGCGATGCATGGGCACGGGGGCAATATAGCAAGATCGGGGACACGCGCGGAGATCATCCGCATCGCCGGAACCCGTTGGGGGCCCCGTGCGGGGCGCCGGCGGGACCGAGGCCGCGGTCGGGAGCCGGTCAGCTCTCGGCGAGCTGGATGTAGACGTGGCGCAGCAGCGGCAGCAGCACGTCGAGGGTGTCGCTCATGCCGCCCCTGGAGCCCGGCGAGCAGACGAGCAGCGCCGCATCGGAGTCCTTGCCGGTGACCCCGACGACCTCGCGTGAGAGCGGGGCCAGCGGGCTGTGCTCCATGCCATGGGAGCGGATCCGCTCGGCGACACCGGGCAGCTCCACCTCGACCAGCTCCCGGATGGCCTCCGGCGCGTCGTTGTTGCGGCGGAAGCCGGTGCCGCCCAGCACGATGACGAGCCGGCGCCCGGAGGCGATCGAGGCGCGGAGCTCCTCGTCGACCGCCCTCCTCCGCTCGGGGATGACGCTGACCGCCGCGTCGGAGAGGCCCTCGGCCAGCAGCCTGTCGCGGCAGGCCTCGCCGGCCGTATTGGGGCGCTCGCCGGACAGCACCCGATCGCTCATGACGATCACGGAAGCGGCGACCGTGGACAGATCGTAATCATTGTCATTGCTGCTGGGCATCAGGCGTCCTCTCCCCCACGGCTGCGGGACGGCTGCTCGTACGCGGTCTTCGACCACCCTAGCCATCGGCGAACGGGGCCGAAGACGCCCGCGCCGGCAGGGGACCCGCTCAGCCGCCCAGGCGCCCGGCCCACCAGGCCAGGTCCGCCGGGCCGTCCAGGTCGCGGCACTCGCCGGCCGGCGCGGACACCTCGATCAGATCGAGGACGCGCAGCGTCCGCGCCACACCGCGGCCCCGCACCCGCACGCTCCCCAGCAGCCCGACGAGCCGGTCGCGCCGGTACAGGCCCTGCAGGTACTGCCGGTAGGGCTCGGGCTCGCCCCCGACGATGACGGCGCCCTCCCCCGGCCGCTCGGCCAGGGCCCGCACCAGGCGCGGTGCGAGCTCCCCGATCGCCGGGGTGTCGACCCCGCACACCAGCACCCACTCGCACGGGCCCGCCGGGGGCGGCAGCGCGTCCAGGCCCGCCGCGATACCGGCCAGCGGCCCCCCGCCGGGCGGGTCCTCAAGAATGCGGGGGCAGCCGTCCGGCGCCTCGACCGAGTCCGGCGCGACGACGACGAGCGCCCCGTCCACGACGTCCCTCAGGGCCCCCGCCACCCGGTCGAGCAGCCGCCGCCCGCCCAGGACGATGTCGGCCTTGCTCACCCCGCCGAGCCGCTCGCCGGTGCCGCCGGCCAGTACGACGGCGTGGACGGCGCCGTCCGGCCGTGGAATCACACCCATGCCCCGATCATGCCGCGTCCCGCGCCCACGGCGAACCCGGCCCGCGCGCCCCTCGGCCCGGCCGTGGTGCGGTTAGAGTCGCAGACATGAGCGCGCAGCAGCACGGCCCCCTCACGGGCGCCCTGACCGACCGCTTCGGCCGTGTCGCCCGCGACCTGCGCGTCTCGCTGACCGACCGGTGCAATCTCCGCTGCAGCTACTGCATGCCCCCCGAGGGCCTGGACTGGCTGCCCGCCGACCGGACGCTCACCGACGGCGAGGTCGTCCGCCTGTGCCGTATCGGCGTGGAGCTGCTGGGCATCCGCAAGATCCGCTTCACCGGTGGCGAGCCGCTGCTGCGGCGCGGTCTCGAGACGATCATCGCCGCCGCCGCGACGCTGCGCACCGACCGGGGACGCGCCCCCGAACTGGCCCTGACGACCAACGGACTGGGTCTCGACCGCCGCGCGCAGGACCTCGCCGCGGCGGGTCTGGACCGCGTCAACGTCTCGCTCGACACGCTCGACCCGGCGCACTACGCGCAGATAGCCCATCGCGACCGCCTGCCCGACGTGCTGGCCGGCATCGCCGCCGCCCGGCGCGCCGGCCTGGCCCCGGTGAAGGTCAACGCCGTCGTCCTGAAGGGGGTCAACGACGCCGACGCCCCGGCGCTGCTCGACTTCTGCCTGGCCGAGGGCGTCCAGCTGCGCTTCATCGAGCAGATGCCGATCGGCCCGATCGAGACCTGGGACCGCGGCCGGCTCATCACCCGCGAGGACGTCCTCGCCCTGCTCGGCACGACGCACCGCCTGGAGCCGGCGCCCGTCACCGATCCGCACGCCCCCGCGCGCCTGTGGCAGGTGGACGGCGACCCCGCCCGTACCGTCGGCGTCATCGCCTCGGTGAGCGAGCCGTTCTGCGGGGCCTGCGATCGCACCCGTCTGACGGCCGACGGCCAGATCCGCAGCTGTCTCTTCGCGGTGGGCGAAACGGACCTGCGCGCGCCCCTGCGCCGCGGCGCCGACGACGCCGAGATCGCCCGCCTCTGGGCGGACGCGATGCGGGCCAAACCGGCCGCCCACGGGCTGGACGGCGAGGAGTTCGCCGTGCCCAGCCGCACCATGAGCCGCATCGGCGGGTGAATCTCCCCTGACCGGACGGGAATGACCCGCGCGCTCCCGTTCCCGGCGGCGGCCCGCGCCCCCGGGCCCCGGCGGGCAGGGCGCCCGGGCCCCGACCGGGCCGGGGCGGGAGGAAGCGGACGGCGCCCCGGCGGGATCGGCGCCGGGGACCCCGGCACCGATCGGCAGCCGATTTGGCGGCCGGTGCCGACCAACGGCTATTTTTGTCTCAGGAACACCGGACTAAATCGCCGTGGCTCGCCGCCGTGCCCGCGCGTCACCCGGCGCGAAGACCCGAGAGAGATTGGGAGGGAGCGCATGTCCGCCACGAAGAACCAGGCCGCAACGGGAGCATCCAGGCACACGGTCACCGACTGGAACCCCGAGGACGAGTCCAGCTGGGACGCCGGGCTCGCCTGGCGCACCCTGGCGATCTCGACGTACTCGATGATCCTGGCGTTCTGCGTCTGGTTCCTCGTCAGCACCATCGCCCCGAGACTCAACTCGATCGGCTTCCGCCTCACCACGGGCCAGCTCTACTGGCTCACCGCCATGCCCGGCCTGTCCGGTGGCATCATCCGCCTCATCTGCATGTTCCTGCCGCCGGTCATCGGCACCCGCAGGATGGTGGCCTGGAGCTCGCTGCTGTACGTCATCCCGATGCTCGGCTGGTTCTTCGCCGTGCAGAACCCCGGCACCGGGTTCGGCGTCCTCATCGCCCTGGCGATCGCCTGCGGCATCGGCGGCGGCACCTTCTCGGGCTACATGCCCAGCACCGGGTACTTCTTCCCCAGGCGCCTGTCGGGCACGGCGCTCAACATCCAGGCCGGCGTCGGCAATCTGGGCATGTCGGTCATCCAGATCGTCGGCCCGATCCTCATGACCTTCGGCCTGTTCGGCATCACCTGGATCGCCCCGCAGCGCACGGACGGCGGCGACCTGCGGGTGTTCAACGCGGCGATCTTCTTCGTGCCGTGGTCGGTCCTGGCCGCCGTCCTGTCGTTCGTCCACCTCAGGGACGTGCCGGTCAAGGCCAACTTCCGCCAGCAGATCGACATCTTCGGCAACCCGAACACCTGGCTGATGACCCTGCTCTACGTCATGACCTTCGGCCTGTTCAGCGGCTTCAGCGCCCAGTTCGGCCTGCTCATCAACAACACCTACGGCGCGACGAGCGGATTCGCCGGCATGGCCCACCTGCCCGCCGGGGCCGCCTACGCCTTCCTCGGCCCGCTCATCGCCTCGGCCGTCCGCGTCGCCTGGGGCCCGCTGTGCGACCGCTTCGGCGGCGCCGTCTGGACCTTCGTCTCGGGCGTCGGGGTGGCCCTCACCCTCGCCTGGGCGGCCCTGTTCCTCAACCCGAGCGACCCGGGCCAGTTCCCCGGATTCCTGTGGGCGATGCTCGCGTTCTTCTTCTTCAGCGGCATCGGCAACGCCGGCACCTTCAAGCAGATGCCGATGATCATGCCCAAGCGCCAGGCCGGCGGTGCCATCGGCTTCACGGCCGCCATCGCCTCGTTCGGCCCGTTCTTCGTCGGCGTGGCCCTGTCGGGCATGCCGGCCAGCACCTGGTTCTGGATCTGCGCGGTCTACGCCGCGGTCTGCGCCCTCATCTGCTGGATCCAGTACGCCCGTCCGAAGGCGCCCTTCCCCGGCTGACCCGGCCGGGCCCGCCACGTCAGAGCCCGATCCGCCCAGGAGCCCCACCATGAGCACCGACATCAACGACAGCCCCGCCGCCGGCGGCGGGCAGACCAAGGCCTCGCCGCTGCTCCGCATGGGCAGCTGGCTGCGCCGCGGCAGGACCGACGCCTCCGGCCGGCAGATCTTCCTGGAGGGCGGGCGCGACGCCGACGCCTTCTACCGCCGGCGCTGGAGCCACGACAGGATCGCCCGCTCCACGCACGGCGTGAACTGCACCGGCTCCTGCTCGTGGCAGGTCTACGTCAAGGACGGCATCATCACCTGGGAGTCGCAGTGCACCGACTACCCCGGTACGGGGGCGAACATGCCCGAGTACGAGCCGCGCGGCTGCCCGCGCGGCGCCTCGTTCAGCTGGTACGAGTACTCGCCCACCCGCATCAGGTACCCGTACGTGCGCAGCGTCCTGCTCGACGCCTACCGCGAGGCCAGGCAGCGCCTCGGCGACCCGGTGGAGGCCTGGGCCGACGTCGTCTCCGACCCGGTCAGGTCGAAGGCCTACAGGAGCGCCCGCGGCACCGGCGGCATGGTCCGCGTGAGCTGGTCCGAGGCCACCGAGATCGTGGCGGCCGCCTATGTGCACACGATCAGGGCCTTCGGCCCCGACCGCATCGCCGGCTTCTCGGTGATCCCGGCCATGAGCATGCTCTCGTACGGGGCCGGATCCCGCTTCCACGAGCTCATCGGCGCGACGATGCTCAGCTTCTACGACTGGTACGCCGACCTGCCGCCGGCGAGCCCGCAGGTCTTCGGCGACCAGACCGACGTGCCCGAGTCCGGCGACTGGTTCAACAGCCAGTACCTCATCATGTGGGGCTCGAACGTGCCACTGACCCGCACCCCCGACGCCCACTTCATGGTCGAGGCCCGCTACCACGGCCAGAAGGTCGTCGTCGTCAGCCCCGACTTCGCCGACAACACGAAGTTCGCCGACGAC
Source organism: uncultured Propionibacterium sp. (assembly GCF_963539965.1). Lineage (NCBI taxonomy): Bacteria > Bacillati > Actinomycetota > Actinomycetes > Propionibacteriales > Propionibacteriaceae > Propionibacterium > uncultured Propionibacterium sp. The sequence continues at coordinate 2,943 of NZ_CAUTOU010000071.1, read as the reverse complement.
TGGCTGCGCGTGGCCCCCGGCACCGACGGCGCCCTGGCCATCGCCATGGGCCACGTCATCCTCAACGAGTTCCACGTCGGGCGCCGCGAGCCCATGTTCCTGGACTACATGAGGCGCTTCTCCGACGCGCCCTTCCTCATCGAGCTGGAGGAGGCCGGCGCCCGGGCCGACGGCCTCCCGGGCGGGGCGCGGGCCCTCGTCCCCGGCAAGTTCCTGACCGCCGACAAGATGCCCGCCGGCACCGCCGAGCGCACCGAGAACGCGGCCTTCCGCCCGCTCGTGCTCGACGTCGACGGCACGGTCAAGGATCCGGGCGGCACGCTCGCCGACCGCTTCGGCGCCCAGGGCGCCGGCCACTGGAATCTCGACCAGGACGGCGTCGAGGCGGTCGTGTCGCTCATGGACACCGACGACTGGGAGCCGGCGCAGATCCTGCTGCCGCGCTTCGACCTGCCCGCCCGTCCCGGCCAGGCGAGCATCGGCGGCGGCGTCGTGAGCCGCGGCGTACCGGCCCGTCGCATCAACGGCCGCCTGGTCACCACCGTCTACGACGTCCTCCTGGCCCACTACGCCGTCGGTCGCGGCGGCCTGCCCGGGGACTGGCCCACCGGCTACGACGACGCCTCCGCACCCGGCACCCCGGCCTGGCAGGCCGAGCTGACCGGCGTCGAGGCGGGCGCGGCCGTCAGGATCGGCCGCGAGTTCGCGCTCAACGCCATCGAGTCGGGCGGCCGCTCGATGATCCTCATGGGGGCCGGCACCAACCACTACTTCCACGCCGACACGATCTACCGGACCTTCCTGGCGCTCACCACGATGTGCGCCACGCAGGGCGTCAACGGCGGCGGCTGGGCCCACTACGTCGGTCAGGAGAAGGTGCGCCCGATCACCGGCTGGGCGAACTACGCCTTCGCCCTCGACTGGCAGCGCCCCGCCCGCCAGATGATCGCCACCGGCTGGTACTACCTGACGACCGACCAGTGGCGCTACGACGGCGCCCGGGCCGAGCGCATGGCGAGCCCGCTGGGCGCGGGCGCGCTGGCCGGCAAGACGACGGCCGACTGCCTCGTCGAGTCGGCCCAGCGCGGCTGGATGCCGAGCTATCCGACCTTCGACCGCTCCCCGCTCGCCCTGGGCGACGGGGCCGCGAGGGCCGGCATGGAGCCGGGCGAGTACGTCGCCGCCGAGCTCGCCGCCGGCCGTCTGCGCTTCGCAGCGGCCGACCCCGACGCGCCCGAGAACGTGCCGCGCATCCTGGCGAACTGGCGCACGAACCTGCTCGGCTCCTCGGCCAAGGGCACCGAGTTCTTCCTGCGCCACATGCTGGGCGCCGACAACGACGTCAACGCCGCCGAACTGGCGCCCGGGCAGCGCCCTGCCACGATGACCTGGCGCGAGGAGGCCCCGGCGGGCAAGCTCGACCTGATGTGGACGGCCGACTTCCGCAACACGAGCACCACGCTGCACTCGGACGTCGTCCTGCCGGCCGCCACCTGGTACGAGAAGAACGACCTGTCGAGCACCGACATGCACCCGTTCGTCCACCCGTTCACCCCGGCCGTCGACCCGCCGTGGGAGGCCCGCACCGACTTCGAGCTCTACCGCACGCTGGCCCACCTCGTCTCGCGCATGGCCGTCGAGCACCTGGGCACGCACATCGACGCCGTCGCCGCACCGCTCGGCCACGACAGCCCCGACGAGATGACGACCCCGGGCGGCATCGTGACCGATCGCGAGGCCTGGATCCCGGGCGTCACGATGCCGAAGATCGCCGCCGTCGAACGCGACTACACGAGGATCGGCGAGAAGTACGACACCCTCGGCCCGCTGACCGAGGGGGCCGGCATGGGCACGAAGGGCATCGTCTACCACCCCGACCGCGAGGTGGACGAGCTCGGCGACCTGGGCGGCCGGGCGCGCAGCGGCGCCGGCGAGGGCCGTCCGCTGCTGGACACCGCCGAGAAGGCGATCGACGCGATCCTGGCCCTGTCGGGCACGACGAACGGCCGCCTGGCCACGCAGGGCTTCCGCACGCTCGAACAGCGCACCGGCACGCGCATGGCCGACCTGTCCGCCGGCGACGAGGAGAAGCGCATCACCTTCGCCGACGTGGTCGCCCAGCCGCGCGCGGTCATCACCTCGCCGGAGTGGTCCGGCTCCGAGCACGGCGGCCGGCGCTATTCGGCGTTCGTGCAGAACATGGAGCGCAGCAAGCCGTGGCACACGCTGACGGGCCGCCCGCAGTTCTACGTCGACCACGACTGGATGCGCGACATGGGCGAGTGCCTGCCGGTGTTCCGCCCGCCGGTGAACCTGCAGCAGCTGTACGGCGAGCGCCCGGTGGGCTACCGGGGCGTCTCGGCCGAGGGCACGGCCGAGGTGGCCGTGCGCTACCTGACGATCCACAACAAGTGGGCCATCCACTCGCAGTACTACGACAACCCGTACATGCTCACGCTGGGCCGCGGCGGCCAGACGATCTGGATGAGCCCGGCCGACGCCGCCGGGATCGGGGTGCGCGACAACGAATGGGTCGAGGCGTACAACCGCAACGGCATCGTGACGGCGCGCGCAGTCGTCAGCCACCGCGTGCCGGAGGGCACGGTGTTCATGCACCACGCCCAGGAGCGCGTGGCGAACACCCCGCTCACCGAGCGCAGCGGCCGCCGGGGCGGCATCCACAACTCCCTGACCCGCATCCTCATCAAGCCGAGTCATCTCATCGGCGGCTATGCGCAGTTCTCGTACGCGTTCAACTACTACGGCCCCACCGGCAATCAGCGCGACGAGGTCACGCTGATCCGCCGTCGCAGCCAGGAGGTGCGGTTCTGATGAAGGTCATGGCCCAGATCGCCATGGTGATGAACCTGGACAAGTGCATCGGCTGTCACACCTGCTCGGTCACCTGCAAGCAGGCGTGGACCAACCGCGAGGGCACCGAGT